>CACZQG010000058.1 GCA_902783235.1 uncultured Ruminococcus sp. | reverse complement strand
TGTTGCAACTTAATTGTAACACAGGTTCATGCTGATTCGCTATCTTTTTTTCTTAATTTTGTCTCACATCTATTGTAATCCTACAAATAAAAATCATTTACACCGCAAAAACCTATTGCATTCTTTTTGTTTTTGTGCTATAATAGTAGAATAGCGTAAAAATCCAAAAATGCAGGAGAAACAGGAGAAAGAAGTATGTTTAAGATAGTTAAAAAACGTGCGCTCAACAGCTCCGTGATACTTATGGAGTTAGATGCGCCATTTATCGCCAAAAAAGCATTGGCAGGTCAGTTCATCATTTTCAGAGTTGACGAAAAGGGTGAAAGGATCCCCCTCACTATTGCCGACTATGACAGAGAAAAGGGTACTATCACTATTATTTTTCAGGTGGCAGGCCGCTCCACAGAGAGACTTTCTCAGCTCAGCGAGGGCGATTCTATCCGTGACGTTGCAGGTCCTCTGGGTGTTCCCACTCATCTGGGAGAGGGTGTCAAAAAGGTATGCGTTGTAGGCGGCGGTGTTGGCTGTGCTATTGCATATCCCCAGGCAAAGGAGCTTTTCGGCAAGGGTCTGGAGGTAGATGTTATTGCCGGATTCAGAAACAAGGATATAGTTATCCTTGAAGAAGAATTCAAGAAGCAGTGCAATGACCTTACGATCTGTACGGATGACGGTTCATACGGCAAGCCCGGATTTGTTACCGATGCTCTTAAAGAGAAGATCGAATCAGGCAGCAATTACGATGCAGTTATTGCCATCGGACCGGTTCCCATGATGAAGTTCGTATGTGCAGTTACCAAGCCCTTTGGCATCAAAACTATCGTATCCCTCAATCCTATCATGATAGATGGTACAGGTATGTGCGGCGGCTGCCGTGTCACAGTGGGAGGCGAAACAAAATATGCCTGTGTTGACGGTCCCGATTTTGACGGTCATCAGGTAGATTTTGACGAGCTTATGAAGAGAAATTCCACATATAAAGAGTATGAAGCAAACTGTCGCCTTATGGCTCAGGCTAAATAATAAGGGAGGTATTTATAAAAATGGCAAATATGACCCTTGAAAAAACAAAAATGCCCGAACAGGATCCCAAGGTCAGAGCAAGAAACTTTGATGAGGTAACACTGGGCTATACAAAGGAAATGGCAATGGAAGAGGCAACACGCTGCCTGAATTGCCCCAAAAAGCCCTGCGTTACAGGCTGCCCTGTAAGCGTGCGTATCCCCGAATTCATCGCCCAGGTGGCACAGGGAAATTTTGAAAAGGCATATGAAATAATCACATCCACCAACTCACTGCCTGCTGTATGCGGTCGTGTATGTCCCCAGGAAAATCAGTGCGAGGGCAAGTGTGTCAGAGGCATTAAGGGTGAACCTGTAGGTATCGGCAGACTGGAAAGATTTGTTGCCGATTATATGATGAAAAACGGCAATAGTGCTGTTTCCAAGCCGGAGCATAACGGTCACAAGGTAGCTGTTGTAGGTGCTGGTCCTGCCGGACTTACCTGTGCGGGAGATCTGGCGAAAAAAGGCTACAGCGTTACTGTTTTTGAAGCCTTCCATACCGCAGGCGGCGTACTTATGTATGGTATCCCTGAATTCCGTCTTCCCAAGGCAATAGTTCAGAAGGAGATACAAAAGCTCCGTGATCTGGGCGTTGAGATAATGGAGGATATGGTAATAGGCAAGGTGCTTTCAGTTGATGAAATAATGGACATGGGCTATGAGGCTGTATTTATCGGTTCAGGCGCAGGTCTTCCCAGATTTATGGGTATTGAAGGCGAGTCCCTTATAGGTGTATGCTCTGCTAATGAGTACCTTACAAGAATAAACCTTATGAAGGGTTATCTTGATGAATACGACACTCCTGTTATCAAGTCCAAGGCTGTTGCAGTTGTAGGCGGCGGTAACGTTGCAATGGACGCTGCAAGATCCGCACTGAGAATGGGAGCAGAACACGTTTACATAGTATACAGACGTTCCGAGGAGGAAATGCCTGCCCGTAAGGAGGAGGTACATCACGCCAAAGAGGAGGGAGTTGAGTTTATGAACCTCAACAATCCTGTAAAGATCAAGGCTGATGAAACAGGCAGAGTTTGTGCTATGGAATGCATAAAGATGGAGCTTGGCGAACCCGATGAAAGCGGCAGACGTTCACCTAAGCCTATTGAAGGCTCAAACTTTGATCTGGCAGTTGATACAGTCATTATGGCTATCGGTACTTCACCCAATCCTCTTATCAGAACCACCACGCAGGGTCTGGAGGCTAATAAGAGAGGCTGCCTGGTAGTTAATGAGGATATGCTCACTACAAAGGAAGGCGTTTATGCAGGCGGTGATGCTGTAACAGGCGCAGCTACCGTTATACTGGCTATGGGTGCAGGCAAGACAGCTGCTGCTTCTATCCACGAGTACATCAGCTCCAAGTAATCAGGAAAGGGAAAATTATATGAACTATTTACTTTTAATGGCAGACTCTCAACCCAAGGGAAGCACCACGGGATCACTTCTCATGACCTTTCTGCCTATTGTTGCCATTGGTCTTATATTCTATTTTCTGCTGATAAGACCGCAGAAAAAGAAGGATAAGGAAGCTCAGGCAATGAGAGAGAATATCCAGATCGGTGATGAGATAACCACTATCGGCGGTATTGTTGGCTTTGTTGTAAGAAAGACAGATGACACTGTAGTTATTGAAACAGGCAAGGACAAAAGCCAGCTTCGTATAAAGATGTGGGCTATCCAGGAAAATGTAACGCTCACCGAGAAGGCTAAGGCTGCTAAAGCTAAGCAGGACGCTGAGAAAATGGAGCTTGTCAGACAGAAAAAGGAATCCAAGAAAAACGCTAAGGAAAAGTAATTATAAGGGGGAATCATTTTTATGGTTCCCCCTGACTATTGGAAAAGCCAATTTTGGAGCATTTCCCACTTTCTGAAGAAAGCTTGGCAAAGACTTTTAATTTCGCTCCGCTTTCTGAAGAAAGCTTGGCAAAGACTTTTATTTTCGCTCATACTCTCATGTGTCATGCAATTATGAGCTCGAAGAGCAGCTTTTATGTGCGAACGGGTTTTAATTTAACGGAAACGCTCAACCCCCGACCCGTAAAATGAGTCGGGGGTTTTGTTGAAGCGGTTTTGCCGGCTGTGGGTGCATTTACTTTATTCCTCGCCGGACTATGAAAAGCGCAGGCGAAAAACTGCCATGTGGCATATGGCAGTTTTTCAGAAGAGTAAGGGCAGCTCCAAAAGCTGACGGCAGCCATCTGAGCAGCCCTTACCAAGACTCAAAAAGCACGGCGTGCCTAGCCGTGCTTTTTACCGCATCATTTTATAATATGGGAAAAACAAAACCATAAATTCCCATTGCAGGCTGAAACTCTTTTACAAAACCCCCGACCCATTTCACGGGTCGGGGGTTGAGCGTTTC
>CACZQG010000057.1 GCA_902783235.1 uncultured Ruminococcus sp. | reverse complement strand
TTATCTTCCGGAGCAATATCACAGTACCCGGCGTAATCGTGAGGAATTTTCGTCGGGAATCCATTATCATCATTTCTGAACAGGGTAAATTCGCAGGATGTACCAAATCGGAAGCAATAACCTTTTTTTACTGCCTCCTTCATGGCTTTTTTCAAAAAATATCTGCTGTCACCCTCAAAAGGAGTACCATCCGAATATCTTATAAAGCAGAACATTCTGATAACTCTGCCCTGTTGTGGTCTCCACGGAAGCAAGGTCATTGTTGCAGCATCAGGGAAAAGATAAAGATCCTTGCCATCCTTTGGGAAAAATCCCCTTATCTTTTTGGCCTTTATTTTAAGACCACGCTTGAATACGCCTCCCATTTCAGATGATAAAACAGAAATATTTTTTAGTTTACCATCTATGCCGCAGAAAGTGAGTTTTACAAATTTGACGTCATGCTCTTCAATATATTGCAATATTTCATTTTCGGAATATATCATTTTTCCCTCCACATTTTAAGTATATATATAAGGCAATATGACTATATTATCACTTTAAACATTAGTATAGCCCATGAGAAACTTATCAACTTCCGCAGCTGCGTCTCTGCCTTCACGAATTGCTCTTACAACCAGTGACTGACCTATATGCATATCTCCGGCTGTAAAAACCTTTGGAACACCGGTGGCAGTACTTCCTGCATCTGTGGAAACACAGCCTCGGCCTGTAATTTCAACGCCGAAGGCATCTGCAACATAGCTATCACATCCTACAAAGCCAGCAGCTATAAGGCAAAGCTCACAGGGGATCGTTTCCTCGCTTCCTTCAATTTCAACAGGAATATTTCTACCGTTTTCTTTTTCAAATCTCAGTTTGATAATCTTTAAAGCCGTAAGCTTTCCTTTATCATCAGATATAAACTCCTTCACAGTAGTTGTATATATTCTTGGATCAGAACCGAATACTTCCTTTGCTTCCTCCTGACCATAATCTGTTTTACATACTTTAGGATACTGAGGAAATGGATTATCAGCAGCTCTTTCATCTGGCAGCTTTGGCATCATTTCAAGCTGTATCACAGAAGAACATTTCTGTCTGACAGCAGTTCCAACACAATCATTACCGGTGTCACCGCCTCCAATTACGATCACATTTTTACCTGCTGCGGAAATACCTGAATTTTCTGCATTTCCCTTATCCAAAAGAGCTTTTGTTGCAGCTGTAAGATAATCAACAGCAAAATGAATTCCCTTACTTTCTCTGCCTTGTACATTTATATCCCTTGGTTTAGTTGAGCCGCAGGCCAGTATAACTGCATCCCAGCCTTCAAGTATCTCTTTTGCCGGAATATCTTTTCCCACATCTATATTTGTTCTGAATTCAACACCCTCCTGCTTCATTAGATCGATTCGTCTGTCAATGATATGCTTTTCCAGCTTCATATTTGGTATACCGTACATTAGCAACCCGCCTATACGATCATTTCTCTCAAATACAGTGACACTATGTCCTCGCTTATTAAGCGTATCAGCAGCTGCAAGTCCTGCTGGACCCGACCCTATAACAGCTATTCTTTTACCGCTCCTTACCTTGGGGATCTCAGGCTTTATATATCCTTTCAGGAATCCGTTTTCAATAATGTGGTTTTCATTTTCCTTTACAGTAACAGGTTCATCATGGATCCCACAGATACAGGCTTTCTCACACAGCGCAGGACAAACTCTTGATGTGAATTCAGGAAAATTATTCGTAAGGAGCAGTCTGTGAAGTGCCTGCTCATCCAGACCATTATATAAAAGATCATTCCATTCCGGAATTAAATTGTTTAAGGGACAGCCGGATATCATTCCGCATAACATTTTTCCATTCTGACAAAAAGGAACTCCACAGTCCATACATCTTGAAGCCTGCTTCTTTCTCTCCTCATTTGTCAGAGGCGTATGAAATTCATTCCAGTGCTTGATTCTATCTATAGGAGTAGCAGCGTAACATCCATTTCTTTCATACTCCAAAAAACCTGTAGGCTTTCCCATTTTTATGCCTCCTTTTTGATCTGATAGAAAGCTTCTATCTCTGCCTGCTCACGATCAATACCTTTTTCCTCAAGTGCAGCTACCGCACTTCTAATCTTAGCATAATCGTGAGGAACTATCTTCTTGAAATCAGAAAGAAACTCTTCAAAGCTATCCAGAATCCTTTTTGCTTTCTCAGAACCTGTAGCTTCAAAATGCTCTGTGATAAGTGTTTTAAGTTCCAGTATATCATATTTATCACTTACTGCTTCAAGTGAGACCAGGGATTTATTAAGCTTCATATAAAGATCCCTGTCCTCGTCAAGAACGTATGCAATTCCACCTGACATACCTGCTGCAAAGTTTTTACCTGTTTTACCAAGAATAACTGCCATTCCTCCGGTCATATATTCACAACCATGGTCTCCCACACCTTCACATACAGCTGTTGCTCCGGAGTTTCTGACACAGAATCTTTCACCCGCAATTCCGTTGATAAATGCCTTACCGGACGTGGCACCATATAGTGCAACATTACCAACTATAATGTTTTCTTCTGCCTTAAAGCAAGCTTTTTTTGGAGGATATAGTATAAGCTTGCCTCCTGAAAGGCCTTTTCCAAAGTAGTCATTGCTGTCTCCCGAAAGATCAAGTGTAAGACCTTTGGGAATAAATGCTCCGAAGCTCTGACCTCCAACACCATTGCACTTAATTGTAAATGTATCATCTCTGAGGGAATTCTCACCCCAATGACGTGTTATCTCAGAACCCAATAGTGTTCCAAAGGAACGGTCTGTATTGCAGATCTCAACTTCTATGGTTTTCTTTTCCACTTTATCAGGTTCAGCAGTTTTAAAAGATTTGCTTAGCTTTTTCATTAATATGGCTTCATCGGCTGTATTTTCCAGTTTAAAATCATAGATATCGTCACTATGAAAATACTGATCCTTCCTATTAGTCTCACTCCATAGAATATTGGTAAAATCAACTGCTCTGCCGCTGCATTTCTCACGAAGAAGATCGGTTCTTCCAATAAGCTCATCAACTGTCCTTATACCCAGCTTTGCCATGTACTCACGAAGTTCCTGTGCAACAAAATGCATAAAATTAATTATATATTCGGGTTTACCTGAAAAACGCTTACGAAGCTGAGGATTCTGAGTAGCTATACCCATAGGACAGGTGTCCAGATTACATACTCTCATCATCATACATCCCATTGTCACCAATGGTGCAGTTGCAAAGCCATATTCCTCTGCACCCAATAATGCAGCGACCAATACATCCCGTCCTGTCATAAGCTTACCGTCTGTTTCCAGTACTACTCTTGTACGCAGCCCATTAAGTATCAGCGTCTGATGTGCTTCTGCAAGACCCAGTTCCCATGGCAGCCCGGCATTATAAATAGAACTCTTGGGCGCAGCACCGGTACCGCCGTCATACCCGGAAATCAGGATCACCTGTGCTCCTGCTTTTGCAACACCGGCTGCTACAGTTCCCACACCGGCCTCGGAAACAAGCTTTACGGATATTCTTGCCTTTTTATTTGCATTTTTCAGATCATATATAAGCTGTGCCAGGTCTTCAATAGAATAAATATCATGATGCGGCGGAGGTGATATAAGTCCGACTCCGGAGGTTGAATGTCGTGTTTTTGCTATCCACGGATAAACTTTACCTGCCGGAAGATGTCCGCCTTCACCTGGCTTTGCTCCTTGTGCCATCTTTATTTGTATTTCTTTGGCTGAGTTCAGGTATTCGGAGGTAACACCAAACCGTCCCGATGCCACCTGCTTGATAGCAGAACACTTATTGGACAATAGCCTTTCCGGTGACTCTCCCCCTTCACCGGAATTTGACTTACCTCCTATGCTGTTCATCGCTTCTGCCATACACTCATGAGCTTCCTGTGAAATAGATCCATATGACATGGCTCCGGTCTTAAAACGCTTGCAAATACTGTCAATACTTTCTACCTCATCTATTGGTATACCGCCGTTTTTATCGAAATTGAAATCAAGAAGACTGCGAAGAGTAGAATGTTCATCTTCATTTGTCAGACAATGTGAGTACTCTTTGTATGTCTCATAGTTTCCTGTACGTGCCGCCTGCTGCAACAGATGTATTGTTTTAGGAGTATATAGATGTTCTTTTTTTCCGCTTCTGAGCTTATGATTTCCTGAACTCAATAGTTGGGATGAGACATTTAAGCCAAGAGGGTCAAAGGCACTGTTATGAAGCTTTTCAATTCTACGACTGATATCCGACAAATGTATTCCACCAATACGGCTGACTGTTCCCTTGAAATACTTTTCTATCATATCTTTGGAAATGCCTACCGCTTCAAACAGTTTAGAGCCCTGATAGGACTGTATTGTGGAAATACCCATTTTCGATGCTATTTTAACCACCCCGTGAAGGACTGCATTATTATAATCATCCTCAGCGGCATAAAAATCCTTGTCCAATAAACCTGTATCTATAAGATCACGAATTGTTTCCTGCGCAAGATACGGATTGACTGCGCAAGCACCATAGCCTAAAAGTGCTGCAAAGTGATGCACCTCTCTGGGTTCAGCACTTTCAAGAATCATGGATACCGCAGTACGTTTTTTTGTTGAGACAAGATGCTGTTGTAATGCCGCAACAGCTAACAGTGATGGTATTGCTGCCCGGTATTCATCCACATCTCTGTCAGACAGGATCAATATATTTGCACCATCCCTATAGGCTTTATCCGCATCAATATAAAGACGTTCTATTGCCTTTTCAAGTGAAGTTCCTACATAGTAGGTTATAGGGATAACTGCAGTTTTAAGCCCCTTGATATTCATTGTTTTGATCTTTAACATATCAGTGCTTGTAAGAATGGGATTCTCTACCTTCAAAACATGACAGTTCCTTGGATCTTCTTCAAGAATATTTCCATCCTCACCTATATAAGTACTTGTATCAGTTACGATCTCCTCACGGATAGCATCAAAGGGAGGATTCGTCACCTGTGCAAAAAGCTGCCGAAAATAATTAAATAAGGGGGGCATACTGTCATCGAGTGATGGAAGAGGTATATCAGCACCCATAGATGCAATAGGTTCAGCACCATTTTTAGCCATAGGCAGTATGCTATCCTTTATTTCTTCATAGCTATACCCAAAAGCCTTTTGAAGCTTCTCAAGTTCCTCATGCTCATATATCTTAACATTTTTATTAGGTATATGGAGGTCATGCAGTCTTACAAGATTGCTGTCCAACCATTCTCCATAAGGCTGTCGTGAAGCATAGTAGCTTTTTATCTCGTTATCATCTATTAGTCTTCCCTGCTTTGTATCAGCCAGCAGCATTTTTCCGGGACGAAGTCTGTCCTTCTTTATCACTCTTTCCGGCGGAACGTCAATACAGCCTGTTTCCGAGGATAGTATGAGAAATCCGTCGCTTGTAATGCAATAACGTGAAGGTCTTAATCCGTTTCTGTCCAAAACAGCCCCCATAAAATCTCCGTCCGAAAACAGAATTGATGCAGGACCGTCCCATGGTTCCATCATAGTTGCGTAATACTGATAAAAATCATACTTTTCCTTGGAAATAGTACGATTATTCTTCCACGGCTCAGGTATAGTAATCATTACAGCAAGGGGTAATGGCATTCCGGACATATACATAAATTCCAATGCATTATCCAGTCTTGCAGAATCGGAGCCATTAGCATCAATGGCAGGAAGTATATGATACATATCCTCTTTCAATGCACGGCAATGCATAGTTTCCTCACGGGCAAACATTTTGTCTGCATTTCCCGTGATCGTATTTATCTCACCATTATGAACTATCATTCTGTTTGGGTGTGCCTTTTGCCAGCTTGGATTTGTATTTGTTGAAAATCTGCTATGAACCATGGCAATTGCAGATATAAAACTCTTATCCTGAAGATCAAGATAGAATCTTCTGAGTTCATGAACCAGAAACATACCCTTATACACTATTGTTTTAGAGGAAAGAGAACATACATATGTACTTTCTGCTGCTTGTTCAAAAATACGCCGAGCCGTATAAAGCCTGCGCTCAAATTCTATTCCTCTTTCACAGTCCTCCGGGCGGCTGACAATTCCCTGCATAATATACGGCATATTATTAAATGCTTTTTCCCCAAGTATTTCCGGAGATGAAGGAACTTTTCGCCAACCCAAAAATCCAAGTCCTCTTTTATTTATAATGATCTCAAACATTTTTTTTGCCTGCTCACGCTTCATCTCATTTTGAGGAAAGAAGAACATTCCAACAGCAAAATCACCTTTTTCTCCAACATTAATTCCCAAGGTACTGCATTCTCTTTTGAAGAATCCATAGGGTATCTGAGATAGGATACCAACACCGTCACCTGTTTTTCCTTCTGCATCCTTACCTGCTCTGTGCTCCAGCTTTTCTACAATAGTAAGTGCGTCTTCTATTACTTTCCGTGAAGCAACACCTTTAATATTGACAACAGCACCTATACCGCAGTTATCATGCTCAAATCTTGGGTCATAAAGACCTTGTTTTTCAAATGGAACATCAGTTCTGTCATTCAGCTTTTCCATATCTGCCACACCTTTCTCTGCCCTTCGCCATTGAGGGGCTTCAAAATATATAGTAAATGACTCAATACTATACTATCAGCTATAGATATGTTTGTCATTCACTATGACTACAAATAAAGAAAGACATCCATTATGGCACACCTGTACCATAATGAACGTCTTTGTCCTGTAAACTATATTATCATAAAAAAATATAAATGTCAATACAATTCCGATTATTTGTTAATAGCATATTGTTCCGAGATTGAATTGTTTAAAATAATATTAATTTTTGACAAATCCAAAAATTATTTTTTATTATCTATTGACTTTTTCCGAAGAATAAGATATAATGCTTTATGTAATCAGCAAAGGGGCTGCGAACAATGAAGTTCGTAGTCCCTGTTTTTATTTCTATAATTCATATTATAGAAATATTTTAAGGCAAAACCGTACAGAAATAATGGATAGCAATTCCTGTCATATTTAAAGTTATTGATGTCCCAATTAAATCTTGAAGATTTATGCGAAGAATAAATGCTGAAATTCAAGGAGGGAAGGTGCAGGAATACTGGCG
>CACZQG010000056.1 GCA_902783235.1 uncultured Ruminococcus sp. | reverse complement strand
TGAATGGTGTATCCTATAGGTCGGGGGTCTATAAAATATATATGGTGAGAATGATGGGAACATCTGACAAATCTGCGAATGTACGGGTCTAAAAGCGCAACTGTACAGAAATGTACAGACCGTCCGAGAACGGTGACAGTGAGGTAAAGTAAAATTCTTCGTTATGAAATACCTTGCAGTGTTACAGGCACTGCCAAGCTGTCAGGCTTACAGCAGACACCTATGTATATATGTACAGATAGGATTATCGGAACGTGGCAGCCTACACTACGTTTTAACGGTACAGACGAAAAAAATAAGCTGTTTTAAGTGTGGGCAAAGCAGTGGCATTACCGATGACGTTTTCTGTAATGGAAAACAGAGGAACAGCCACAAGTCGGTATTAAAAATATAGTTATAGGTATTGAAATTCATAGCTTCGAGTATGATTAGGATTTATCCGAGAAAAACAGTCCGAAAGGAGTGTTGCCTATGACAAAGCAGAAAAAATTAAGACACTTGGAATATTACGATTTGCAAAAATGTTTTGATGACCTGTACTTGAAAAGTTAGCAAGGAAAGACTTTTACAAATCTAATGAGTATAATATCAAGCGATGAAAACATACGGCTTGCATATAGAAATATCAAGCGTAACAGCGGAAGTCTTACGGCAGGAGTTGACGGTATCACAATAAAGGATTATGAACAGCTCGGAGCTGAGGACTATATCCAGATTATTCGCAGAAAACTAAAATGGTATCAGCCTAAGCCTGTCAGACGTAAGGAGATAGAAAAACCAAACGGTGGAATAAGACCGCTGGGAATTCCCACTATGACAGACCGATTAGTACAGCAATGTATCCTACAGGTCTTAGAACCAATATGTGAAGCGAAATTTTACGAACGCAGCAACGGTTTCAGACCTAACAGGTCAGCAGAACACGCTATTGCACAGTGCTACAAAATGATACAAAGGTCTAACCTTCATTTTGCGGTAGATGTAGACATTAAAGGATTTTTCGATAATGTTAATCACTCTAAGCTGATACGGCAAATGTGGACAATGGGCATAAGGGATAAACAGCTTATATGCATTATAAAACAAATGCTGAAAGTTCCCGTTATAATGCCTGATGGCTCAAAACTCTATCCAACCAAGGGTACACCGCAGGGTGGAATATTATCTCCGCTTCTTGCAAATATCGTACTCAACGAATTGGATTGGTGGATAAGCAGTCAATGGGAAACAATGCCCACACATCATAAATACCACATAGGTATAAATAAAAACGGCTCGCTGGCAAAGAGCGGTGTATATTACGCTCTGCGAAGGAGTAATCTGAAAGAAATGTATATCGTAAGATACGCAGATGATTTTAAGATACTATGCCGAAGTAAAGAAGATGCGGATAATATTTTTATTGCTGTTAAAAAGTGGCTGAAAGAACGTTTAAAGCTCGATGTAAGTCAGGAGAAGTCTAAGGTGGTCAACCTTAAAAAGAACTATTCCGAATTCTTGGGCTTTAAAATAAAAGCTGTATGGAAAAGCGGAAAATATGTAGTAAGCTCATATATGTCCGAAAAAGCTGTAAAGAGAGTTGCGGCAAATCTGAAATCTCAGATAAAGGCGATTGCCCATGAACAAACAAAAATTGAAGGAGTGTTTCGGATAAAGGAATACAACTCGATGGTAATGGGAATTCACAATTATTACAGGTATGCGACCAACGTTAATCTTGACTGTATGAGAATACAGCAATCGGTATATCTGGTAATGTGTCATAAGCTCGGAAAACAGCTAAGAAAAAATGGGATAATCGAAAGAACGTCAATTCTGAAACAATACGGCAAAAGTAAAATGGTGCGGTTCATGCATCAAGAGCCGATATGCCCTATTGGATTTATTCAGACTAAATATCCCATGCACAGAAAAAGAGTAATATGCAAGTATACTCCCGAAGGCAGAGCAGAGATACATAAAAGTTTGAAATTCAGCGATGATGTAATAGCTGTACTTCATATGCTTTCAAAATCAAAACTTTCAAATAAGAGCATTGAGTATTTGGATAACAGAGTATCTCTATATGCCGCACAATATGGAAAATGTGCCGTAACGGGGCAGGAACTATGGATAGACGATATTCATTGTCATCATAAAAAACCAGTTTCACAGGGCGGTACAGACGCATATCAAAACCTTATTATAGTGCATAAAGACGTGCATAAGCTGATACATTCGACTTCCAGTGAGACCATACAGACCTACATGAATAAAATACGTCCCAATAAAGCACAGCTTGATAAGATAAACAGACTCCGAGTGACAGCAGGCTATACTGCTATTTAAAATTTTTAGGCTTTGAAGTCAATACTAATCTGATGAAATTTTAATATCGATGGAACGCCGTGTGCGGTGAAAGCCGCCTGCACGGTGTGAAGCGGGGGAAAAGGCGGAGATTATTTCAAAACCTTACCTATCGCTATGTTATCCACGGCTTTACCGTCAGGAAAAACTTGATTTTCAGGTAGACGGCAAGACACAAAAAGGCATGGCGTATCTAATGAATTATGGAGAAAAAGCAGTTCCG
>CACZQG010000055.1 GCA_902783235.1 uncultured Ruminococcus sp. | reverse complement strand
TACGCTGTTCTTCGTTCCTTCTGCTTTTACGGTTATTATAAAGTTGGGGATGAAAAGCAGTACATAAGTCAAGTCATTGAGCTTGAAAAAATGCCCAATCAGAGGGACGCAATTATCATTGCGGCTCCGACCGGATCGGGTAAAACTGCAGCCATCAGAAAGATCATCAACGATTATGCTGTAGATATTGTATATCTAACTAACAGAAAAGCTACTCTACTGCAGTTCAAAAGAGATCTTATCAAGGAAAACAACGGCATTGATGTTCCCGAAGAAATGCTTGACATTGTATCACTTGGTGATAATATTACGGCGTGTACTTATCAGAAGTTTGCTAATGAAGCTTACAAATATAAAGGCAAAAAACTGCTTCTTATACTTGATGAGTTCCATTGTATGTTAGAGGATGCAACTTTTTCTGTTTATACGGAAAAAATACTCAGATATCTTAGGGCAAACGTTGATAATACTTCAAGAATATACCTTACTGCAACGCCGGATGCGGTTACTTCAGTTATCACCGATATAGAATCTTTATTCGGTAGATATAAGGAGATCACCCCGGAAACTAAATTGGAAGATGCTTTGAAAGCGTATTATGGCTCAAATAGTACGAGGGTAAAAGCGGTTTATTCGGTAAGGAGTGACTGGAGTTATTTAGACTTCAAATTCTATTCACCTAATGATACGAAGGAACTCTTAGACTATATCAGAAAAGCCAATGAAGAAGGCACAAAAAGCCTTATTTATATTAACGATATAAATAAAGGCAAAAAAATTCAGGAAGTGTTAGGTGGCCAGCATATCTATTCAGATGAAGATAAGCGGCTCGAGATCGGTGAAATCGCAATGAACGAGAAATTCTCAGACAGAAACCTCATTACGACAAAAGTCGCTGAAAATGGAGTATCTCTTCATGACGAAGAACTAGGTTTAATTGTTGTGGAAACACTTGATTTGATCACATTGCAACAAGTTATCGGAAGAGCAAGAGTTAACAGAAAAAATCCGCGAAAAATCGAGGTTCTGATACCCGACTATACAGATACGGATATAGGCAATGCAATAGCGAGTATCTCACAGCAACTTAAAAAAGCTAAAGAAGTTGCTGCAGATCCTGATAAAGCTATGGAGTATGTGGCTGAGCACCCTGCACTTGTCTACTACGATAGTACAGTCAAAAAGCCGGTCGTAAACACACTGGCGATCAAATCTCTTGAATATCTGCTTGACCTTCTCAAAAGGTTAAAAGCAGAGCAAGAGATTTCCCATCCTTTTGTGAGAAAAGTGCTCGAAACCTATGGTAAAAGCACTGATATCTCCGATGATATGTTTTTATCTTATGATAGGATTTCTGATTTCAAATCAAAGGTCAAAGCGGCTTTTGATGATTATATCGAATCTGATATGAATGGAGAAGCCTTAGATATGCTTAAAAGCAGTTTAAAGGACGCATGCAATGCCACAAAAATGTATAACAACGGTAAACCTCTCAACAGCAATATTCAACTCAGCACTGTCAATGACATCCTAAGTGAAGCTGGGATTGCATATGAGGTTAAGCCTAAAAATGAATTTTATGATATAGGTGCTATTTGAATTACGGCACTTTAATAGAGTAATGTCGGCAGGGGAGTTTTCCTTTGCTGACAAAGCTCATGTTTTGAATTGCATATTATCATCATGATATATATGGTAAATGCATTGACAAAAAGGAGGCGATAATATGTCATATTCTATACCTAAGTTTACAGGTCGCAACGCTCCAATCAAGGAGATTGCCAAAGCGACAGGCAAAGATCCGCAGTACATACGGATATGCATTTTAATGGGCATGAAATTTATAATTTCATCGTTGATTATTCCTACTTAGATATTATTTCGTTATCGAATCCAGCCGTTCTCTCCTATATATTCTAAACCCAAGAAGGAGGTATCCCTATGGAAAATCAAAACAACAACACATCACCTATCGAGATGCTTACTGTGAAGGAGTGCACCGATGTTATACATGGTCTCTCAGAGCATACGGTAAGGCAGCTTGTAAAACAGGGCAAGATCCCTCACATAAGAGCCGGTCGAGGCAAGTGCGGAAAAATTCTTATCAGCAAGTCAGCTCTGGTAAGGTTTTTCCAAGAGATAGCATAATGTAACACTGTGAAAACGGTCTTGACTTTGAGTCGCATATATATTACAATATATATGAAGCGTTATGGTCAAGACCCTGTTTTCACGAAACAGGAGGAATTTATTTAATGGCATCTATCAGAAAAAAGAATAATTCTTACGAAATAAGGGTAAGCTGCGGTTACGATGTGAACGGAAAGCAGAAGTTTCAGCAGATGACATGGAGACCCGAACCCGGAATGACAAAGCGTCAGATCGAGAAAGAACTCAACCGTCAGGCAGTAATGTTTGAAGAAGCCTGCAAAAAGGGGCAGATAACAGCTAACGTTAAGTTTGAGCAGTTCGCTGAAGAATGGTTCAACGATTATGCTAAGCTCAATCTCCGCAGTACGTCGTTTGAACGCATGAAACAGCTTACTCAGCGTGTCTATCCCGCAATCGGGCATATGCGTCTTGACAAGATAACAGGCAGACATATCCAG
>CACZQG010000054.1 GCA_902783235.1 uncultured Ruminococcus sp. | reverse complement strand
TGCATCGATTTTGTACAATCTAACGAAAAATCTGACTTCGCATCTGACGCACAATCTTTGTGCGGTATTGCCTTAATATGAAAAAACAGCCTTTAGTAAAATACTAAAGGCTGTTTTTCCTTCATTGTTCTTTGTCTCTTTATATCACTTTTTGGATCTGACTTTAATTTTAGAGAGGACTGCTACACCGCCTGTAAGAACAAGTCCCACTACTGCTGCGGCAGCTACACCGCCATCGCCTGTTGTTGTTGATTTGATGCCGTTATCTGTTGAGGAAACGGTGGTCGTTGTCTGCTGGAGAGCATAAATATCATTGGTTATGGTGGTTGTTGTGGTGGCAGCGGCTGTCTGGTCGCCGGCAGCTGTTGTAACAGCTGTTCCGTCTGTAGTCTCAACATTGGATGTGCCGTATGTGCCGGTTCCGCTTACTGTGAACAATACCTTAATGCTGTCCTTTATCTCCAGCTCCTTGGGAAGATCGCTTACATTTGTGCCTTTAAGACCGTCATAGAGATATACCCTTGTTTCCGGATCTCTGCCTGCTTCATAGTAGGCTGTATTAAGAGCGTTACTGCTCATTTCGTAGTCCATTCTCAAGCCGTCAACAAATACCTCCGTCACTTTTACATTGATGTTGGGATATTTGTCAGAGGTGACATTGGGGATAGAAAGTGCAAGGAAAGTAAGGCTTGTAGCACCTATGTCATTTACCTTCCATTCTACTTCATACTGAGCGTCGCCGTTGACTGTAGCCACCTTGGAGCCATCTGTAACAGTATCAGCTGACCATACCGCAGTGGAACCAATGGAACCGCATATATATGCTTTTGTTGACAGCGGTTCTTCAGCACTTGTTCCCATAGCGGAAGCCAAGGGAGTGAGTATCATTGCCGCACATACTGATACACCGGCAAAAAGCTTCTTTATTTTCATATTAGTTCGATCTCCATTTCATGTTATACTTACTGAATATATAATAATATATAAATATTATAACACTATAAATGCAAAATGTCTACAACTAAAATTAATAAATCTAAGCTGTTCAAAATCAAAAAAACTTCTGATTTTGCACATAATGACCGTGTGTTGAGTGTAAATATGTCTTCAGAGATAAAAAACGGATGCATATGACTGCATCCGCTTTGGTATGTCTGTTATTACTTGGAAATAAGTGCCAGAGTATCTCTTGCGATAAGAAGCTCTTCGTTTGTGGGAACTACCCATACTTCTATCTTTGAATCGGGAGTTGAGATCTTTTTAAGCTCGCCCTTTATTGACTTGTTGAGCTCCTTGTCGATCCTGATGCCGTAGAAGTCCATGTTTTCACATACGCCCTCACGAACCTCCCATGAGTTTTCACCGATACCGCCTGTGAACAGTACTGCATCCAGACCGTCCATTATTGCAGCGTATGAGCCTATGTACTTTTTGATCTCATATACCAGCATATCTGCTGTGAGCTTTGCCTTCTTATCACCTTCGTAGATAGCGGCATATATCTCTCTGTTGTCGGAGGAAATGCCGGAAACACCCAGGAATCCTGACTTCTTGTTCAGATATTCACTCATCTGATCTGCGTCGAGACCAAGCTTTTTCTGGAGGAATGTTACTGCGGAGGCATCTATGCAGCCGCTTCTTGTACCCATGATAACACCGTCAAGGGGAGTAAATCCCATGGATGTATCTATAGACTTGCCGCCCTTTACAGCTGTGATGGAAGAACCGTTGCCCAGATGACAGGAAACAAGCTTCAGATCCTTGGCATCCCTGCCCATTGCCTTTGCAAGAGCAGCAGATACAAATCTGTGAGATGTACCGTGGAAGCCGTATTTTCTTACATGGTACTTTTCATAATCCTCATAGGGAATGCCGAACATGAAAGCCTCGGGGGGCATAGTCTGATGGAAGGCTGTGTCAAATACAACTGCCTGAGGAACATCGGCAGAGAATACCTTCTTGCAGGCTCTCAGTGCCAGTGCGTGAGCGTGGTTATGTACGGGAGCAAGCTCTGCAAGACCGTCTATCTTTTCAATGACTTCATCTGTAACAAGGGTAGTTTCTGAAAATACCTCTGCACCCTGCACTATTCTGTGACCAACTGCGGAGATCTCGGACATATCCTTGATAACAGCAGCATCAGATTTTGTAAGAGCTTCTACCAGCTTCTCAAATGCTTCTGTATGTGTGGGGAAATCGCAGTCCATATCCAGCTTTCTGCCGTCTGCTGCCTTGTGGGATATATGACCGTCAATGCCAATTCTGTCACAGTTACCCTTTGCAAGTACCTTTTCGCCGTCCATGTCGATAAGCTGATATTTCAGCGATGAGCTTCCGGCGTTTACAACTAAGATCAACATAATATTATTCTGCCTTTCATATTTAATTAATATATAGTAAGCGGTAAATGATCCTGCATTTTCTGTCTGCCCTGACACAGATCTGCGGAGCGTTTAGAATAAAAGTTGTATAGTATAGTTCAATACAGCTGAATATCCTGCATAAGATATATTGATAAGATCTTTTGCCGGAATGCTTCAGGCTGTGCTGCCCACAGTAAATGCCGGATTTGTCCTGACTTAACTATAGCATAATATATTATAGTACATTTCTATGAAAAAATCAAGACTTTTTTCAACAAATACATCTGTTATCGGTGATGAGGGGCTGAACGGATCCTGCGGCAGTCTAAATGATGGTGAATGAAAAATGATGTGTGTCTTATTTGTAAAGCTGCCGGGCAAAATTGGAAACGGCGGGGATGGACCGGGATGAATTTGTGATATGCCATGAGATTAATTTGATCACATCTTGATCACATCGCAAATAATATATCACAATTTTACGGAAAATCGACAGAAAAATTGTGAATTATTAAAAATGCAATATAGACAAAGGCACGTTAGTTGTCTATATTGCCAAGAAATTCTGCAATACCTTGACAAAAAGATGACACTATGATATAATTCAAACATCATATTAAACGTTTAATGTGATAAAGAAATAAAGGAAATAATTATGAAGTGAATGTTATGAAAGCAATTAAGAAGATAGCAGCATTGTTGGCATCAGGCGTACTTTGTGCAACTGCACTTGTAGGCTGCGGCGGAGAGGATTTCTACAAAGGCAAGTGGGTGCCTGTTGAGATTACAGAAGGAGAAAAAACCTTTAACAGCGATAATGCCGAATCAGAAATGGGCATGAAGCTGGAAGACTTTATGACAATAGAGTTTAAGGATGACGGAAAGGTCGCTCTTAATTCAGGCGTAAGCGGAAACGAAGAAGGTACCTGGAAGATGGACGGCGATAACGCAATTGTTGAAGAAGGCGGTGAGAGCCAGACTATCAAGAAGGATGGCGACAATATCATTATGGAAAATGACGGCGTTAAGATAAAGCTTGAAAAGAAATAAAGCAAGGAAAACGGTAGGAAAATGATTGCTGCATACTATAAGTAAGCTGCTTTAAGTGAGCTGCTTTTACCCCGATCTTAACATAGTATGCAGGATCATAACTGATCGGGAAACAAAAAATATGAAGGCTATAAAAAAGATTTCGGCTGTTGTCATCACAGCATTATTAGGCATACTGATGCTTACAGGATGCGGTGCGAATGAATATGTTGGCAAATGGGAGGCAAAGTCTCTTACCATGAGCGGTCAGACCTATGAAGGAGATGTGGACGGTACGCCGGTGGCGGTAGCGTTTCAGATCGAATTCAAGGAAGGCGGAGAAGGCGAACTGCTTATCGCAGGTAAAGATAACGCTAAAATCAAATGGGAAGCAGATGGGGATACTCTCACCGCAGATTCGGGAGATGGCAGTGATAAGCTGACATTCACTAAAGATGGAGAAGAGCTTAAAGCACAGCAGGGCACATTGAGTGTGGTCCTTGTTAAGGTGGATGATTTTACTCCAAGATCTAATGAATGATCGGCAGTGAAATGACGCACAAAACTATTTCGGATTTTTGTTGATAATAACAAAAGGACTACTATCAAAGAAGGTGCTGCGAATGCAGCACCTTCTTTGATATTGGTAAAATATTTGTAAAATAAAACGAGAAATTGTTGAAAACGGAAAAAACTTGAAAACTCGTTGACAAAAGGAAAAAATCATGATATAATAAATAAGCTTTCTGAGAGAGAGTCGAGTATGTAACGCAAGGAATTCGCAGTCAATGCTTCGGGAGAAGGGAAACTGAAGAAGGAAATGAAAAAAAGTACTTGACAAACGAAAGAAAGTATGATATAATATAAAAGTTGCCGCTGAGAAGTGACAACATCACATCAAAAAAGAAATTTAAAAAACTTCAAAAAAGGGGTTGACAAATTTCAAAAGATGTGATATAATAAATAAGTCACTTGTCTCCCATAAAGAGAGAGCAAGAGATGAAAAGGTATCTTGAAAATTGAACAATGCTTAAAATAACGAAACCCTTGTAAATTCA
>CACZQG010000053.1 GCA_902783235.1 uncultured Ruminococcus sp. | reverse complement strand
TGTTTGCTATATAATCTGAGGGATGTGGATGGCTACGTTCCCTACAAATGTGTTGTGTAACTATTTTGTAAAAATTGATTTCCGTGCCGTTCCATGCTCATTTCTTCTTTTTCATCAAGGCTTGCATTTTGTCCGGAATAATGGTATAATAAGTGTATAGGCAATCCCGGCATACTACAGGGGCATTTGTGTTTCTATCCAAATCAAAGATTTGGTGACACAGCAGCAGCCGGCCAGTAAAGCTGCCAGGCGGTCTTTGTGCGGTGTTGTCTATAGACAGCATACCTGCATGGCAAGGATGCTTGTGTAACAAATGACCCGGCAGTCCGGTATATATAAAGGAGTAAACTTATCATGGGAAATAATGAAAGAAACTGGGGCTATGAAGCCGTATTCTATCAGATCTATCCTCTGGGGCTTTGCGGAGCACCCTTTGAAAACGACGGAGTACAAGAGCACAGGATACTGAAGGTGCTTGACTGGGCAGATCATATTGCAGATATGGGATGCAATGCAGTGTACTTTTCTCCTGTATTTGAATCTGATACCCACGGCTATAACACCCGTGACTACAAGAAAATAGATACACGTCTGGGTACTAACGAGGACTTCAAGCAGGTGTGTGACAAGCTTCACGAAAAAGGTATAAAGGTCGTCCTTGACGGCGTATTCAACCATGTTGGCAGAGGTTTTCCCCAGTTCCGTGATGTATGTGAAAAAAAGTGGGATTCACCCTACAAGGACTGGTTCAACATAAACTTTGACGGCAACAGCAATTATAACGACGGTCTGTGGTATGAGGGCTGGGAAGGTCATTATGACCTGGTAAAGCTCAATCTGCGGAACCCTGCCGTTGCAGATCATATAATAGATGCAGTAAAATACTGGATCGAATACTTCGGTATTGACGGTATCCGTCTTGATGTAGCTTACTGCCTTGACTTTGATTTTCTGAAAAGGCTGAGAAGCTTTACCGACAGCTTTGACAAGGAGATATTCCTTATAGGCGAGCTGCTCCACGGCGATTACTCACGCTGGGTAAATCCCGAGATGCTCCACTCCGCCACCAATTATGAATGCTATAAGGGATTGTATTCCAGCTTCAACTCAATGAATATGTTCGAGATATGCCATTCGCTGAAAAACCGCTTCGGTCCTGAAAACTGGTGTATGTACAGAGGTCTGAAGCTGTTCAATTTCGTTGACAATCACGACGTATCAAGAATAGCAACTATCCTGACCAATAAGGCACATCTGCCCCTGGCTTACACCATGATGTTCGGTATGCCCGGCATCCCCTGCGTTTACTACGGCAGCGAATGGGGTGCAGAGGGAGACAAGGCAAACGGCGATCCGTCTCTTCGTCCAGCCTTTGACAGTCCTCAGTGGAACGGCACCACGGATCTCATAAAAAATCTTGCACGAGCAAGAAAGGAATGCAAGGCTCTCAGCTACGGCGATATAAAGATCCCCGTACTCACAAACAAGCAGTGCATACTCCAGCGTGATTTTGAAGGCGAAAGAGTATTTATTGCCATAAACGCCGACGATCAGCCATACTGGGCGCATTTTGATGCCGGCTACGGTCTGGCGGATGATTATGTAACAGGCGGCACTCATGATTTTGGCGGCGGCAGTGAGCTTGCTCCCATGAGCTGCCACATATGGAAATGCAAATAACAGCGTACTGCTGCACCTGCTTCGCATATTTTTCCGGCAATGCTAAGCACTTTAAGGCAATACCCCATACAGGCTGTCAAGCGGTCTTCGGGCGGTACTGCCTGAACTATTCCACATTATACGAAAGGGAAGTAAAAATGAAAAAGATCATACTTACCGGTGACAGACCTACCGGAAAGCTTCATTTAGGACATTATGTAGGCTCACTGAAAAGAAGGGTGGAGCTGCAGGATTCGGGTAAATTCGACAAGGTGAATATTATGATAGCCGATGCCCAGGCACTCACCGACAATGCGGACAACCCCGAAAAGGTAAGGCAAAACATTATTGAAGTAGCCCTGGACTATATGTCCTGCGGACTTGATCCGGAAAGATCCACCATATTTATCCAGTCACAGATCTCAGAGCTGACCGAGCTGACATTCTTCTACTCAAACCTTGTAACAGTATCAAGACTACAGCGCAATCCCACCGTAAAAACCGAGATAAAAATGCGTAATTTCGAGACCAGTATACCTGTGGGCTTTTTCACCTATCCCATAAGCCAGGCAGCAGACATCACAGCCTTTGATGCAACTACTGTTCCTGCCGGAGAGGATCAGATGCCCATGATAGAGCAGACAAGGGAAATAGTAAATAAATTCAATACAGTCTATGGTGAGGCACTTGTTCTTCCGGAGATACTTCTTCCCACCAATCAGGCTTGTCTCCGTCTTCCCGGTACAGATGGCAAGGCAAAAATGAGCAAATCACTGGGCAACTGCATCTACTTATCGGATGACAGTGACACTGTAAAGAAAAAGGTAATGGGTATGTACACCGACCCGGATCATATAAAGATCACAGATCCCGGCAAGATAGAAGGCAATACGGTATTTACCTATCTTGACGCTTTCAGCCGTCCCGAGCATTTTTCCGCATTTCTTCCCGATTATGTAGGTCTTGATGAACTGAAGGATCACTATAAGAAAGGCGGTCTGGGAGATGTTAAGGTCAAGAAATTCCTGCTTGCTGTTCTGGAGGAGGAGCTTACCCCCATCAGAGCAAGAAGAAAGGAACTGGAAAAGGACATCCCCTACATATATGATGTACTCAAAAAGGGCAGCGATGATGCAAGAGAAACTGCTGCCGCTACCCTGTCAAGAGTAAAGGCTGCTATGAGGATCAACTATTTCGATGATAAGGAGCTTATCAAGGCTCAGTCCGAAAAGTACACTCCTGCGGAATAAAATAACAAATTGAAAGCTGTGATCCTTCCGGGTCACAGCTTTTTGAATATATCCGTAAAAAACGCACAAAGGCATTATATTGCCTTTGTGCGTTTTCTTTAGCGCCATTTCCCCGTAACACCTGTTCGATGCTGCTTCGGGGAAACATATCATATCTGAACGGAATAGTTGGGAGCTTCCTTAGTGATATAAATATCATGGGGGTGAGACTCTTTAAGACCTGCTCCTGTAATGCGGACAAACTGTGATCTTTCGTGGAGAGTGGGAATATCTACACAGCCGCAGTAGCCCATACCTGATCTGATACCGCCTACCAGCTGGAATACAGTATCTGCCACAGGACCCTTGAAGGGTACACGACCCTCTACACCTTCGGGAACCAGCTTCTTTGCACCCTCCTGGAAATATCTGTCCTTGGAGCCGCAGGCCATAGCACCCAGGCTTCCCATACCTCTGTATACCTTGAAGGAACGTCCCTGGAATATTTCAGTCTCACCGGGAGCTTCCTTACAGCCTGCCAGGAGTGAACCCAGCATTACAACATTTGCTCCTGCTGCCAGAGCCTTGACTATATCACCTGAATACTTGATACCGCCGTCAGCAATAACAGGTACGCCATACTTCTGAGCGACCTTGGATACATCGTATACTGCTGTGATCTGAGGAACACCGATACCTGCCACAACTCGTGTTGTACAGATAGAGCCGGGACCGATACCCACCTTAACAGCGTCCGCACCTGCCTTTATAAGATCCTCTGCTGCCTCTGCTGTAGCGATATTACCTGCTATTACAGGGATATCGGGATAAGCGTTCTTTATTTTTTCAAGACAAGCGATTATATTCCTGGAATGACCGTGAGCTGAGTCAAGTACAAGTACATCTGCCTGAGCATCTATCAGCGCACCTGCACGGTCAAGAACGTCGGAGGTAACACCGATGGCTGCACCGCAAAGCAGTCTGCCCTTGTCATCTCTTGCGGAATTGGGGTACTGTACTGCCTTTTCAATATCCTTTATGGTTATG
>CACZQG010000052.1 GCA_902783235.1 uncultured Ruminococcus sp. | reverse complement strand
TCAAAGAGATTTTGTGCAAGATAAAGGAAAATCTGCAAGCAGATGACGTGCAAAGCTTCCAAGCGGTCTTTGTGCGGTGTTGCCTTAGGATATAATATCTATTTCATCACTCAAATTCACCCTGGGGCTCCTCCCATTGCTGTTCCTGGGGGACTTCATCCCATCCGGCATTTTCATCTGCCCATTCGCCCCCTTCATCCACAGCACCTTCATCCCACTGCTGCTCCTGGGGAACATATCCGTTATCCCCTTCTCCTTCCTGTACCTGTTCGTCCTGCTGGCTTTGTGTTTCCGTTACTGCCGGCAGCTTATCCTGCTCAATGGGGATCCTGCCGCTGCTGTCACGCTTGGAGCCTTTACTGTCTGTACTGTTGCGGAAGGATATCTGATTTGATCCCACCATTATCATGGTTCCCGTTTTATCCTTATCAAGATCCTGCAGTACAGTATTTGCAAGATTCATTTTGTATGATATCTCATTTGAGTTGCCCATTTTAAAATCTATCCTGCCGTCATAGCTGACAACTATGCTGTACTTATCGGTCATATCCACCTGAGTTACCTTTGTGTCCGAATATTTATCAATAGCATCCATGATATCATGATATATATCCGATTTCTGGGGATCCTCCGACTCTATAAACTCACCGGGATCAAATCCCTTTGGCTGGAATCCCTTGATAAGAAGCAGTCCATCCCTGGCTTTATCTGTCTTTTCAAGGATCTTGCCCTGCTTTGAGATCACCATAAAACCGTCCTCATATTCCACGCAGGCAGATTCCACACATTTTACAAGGGATATTTCAAGAGTGTCGGGATACTTTTTATCAAGCTTGGCATCCTCAACAAATACCATGCTTGAAAGTATTCTTTTCCTGACCTCCTTCGCATCAAGCCTT
This sequence comes from uncultured Ruminococcus sp., assembly GCA_902783235.1. Taxonomy (GTDB): domain Bacteria; phylum Bacillota; class Clostridia; order Oscillospirales; family Ruminococcaceae; genus Porcipelethomonas. Next base: position 10,812 of record CACZQG010000052.1, on the reverse strand, counting down.
ACAAGATTATCTCCTATCTTCACTCCGGATGCCTTTATTATATTTTCCTGGGAATAATCCACCTGATCTCCCACTATGCTTATCTTGTCTATATTAAAAAGCAGCGTTACCGAAAGAAGTACACCCAGTCCCAGAGACAGAACAAGAATGACAAACACATACAGTTTAACATTGGTTTTTCTTCTTCTGGTACGCTTGCTGTTTTGCTCTCTTTTAACATTGGTTTTTACAACGTCCCTCATATTTTCTCTTTCCTTTTATACACGTTTTACATTGCCGCCCAATACTGACAGTACCTTCTCTATATTTTCATATCCCCTGTCTATATAGCAGACACCGGATATTTCCGTCTAGCCCTCTGCACCTACCGCAGCTGCCGCCAGTGCCGCACCTCCCCGCAGATCCAGTGCCGAGACTCTTGCACCGTACATGGTATCAACGCCTCTGACCACTGCTGCCTTGCCTACCACCTTGATATCTGCCCCCATTTTTCCAAGGGCATCCACATGGCGGTAACGGTTTTCAAATACCGTCTCTTCAAATATGGTAGTACCTGCCGCCTTGCATACCGCTGCCATAAGCGGCGGCTGTGCATCCGTGGGAAATCCGGGATGAGGAAGAGTTATTATACCGGCAGGAGCTTTAAGATGCTTTGCTGCATTTACATATATACCCCTTTCACAGGGATAAATACCGCAGCCCATCTGTTCAAATACAGGCATATAGCTGTCACACAGGGAAATGTCTATACCCTGAAGCTCTATTTCCCCCCTGGAGCATACCGCAGCGGAAACATATGTGGCTGCGGCGATCCTGTCAGGCATTATATTGTAACAGCAGCCTTCAAGCCGTTCAACACCGTCTATAGCTATAGTGCTTCCTCCTGCGCCTCGTATCCTGGCACCGCATTTATTCAAAAATGACACCATATCCACTATCTCAGGCTCCCGGGCAGCGTTGGTAATAACAGTTTCACCCCCTGCCTTTACAGCTGCAAGAATTATATTTTCTGTGGCACCCACTGACGGGTACCCCAAGGATATCCTTGCCCCCTGCATTTTTTCAGGTACACGGCATTCTATGGAGCCATACTGCTCATTAATTCTGACTCCCATTTTTTTCAGTGCCGCCAGATGCATATCTATGGGACGTGGTCCCAGCTGACAGCCCCCCGGAAATGAAAGTCTGCACTCACCGAATGCCCCCAGCATAGCCCCCATATATATTATAGAGGAGCGCATCTCCTGCATAAGCTCATCCGGGATATATGTTTTATCTGCACCCGACGGATCAATGATAAGCAAATTATCATTCTTTTTAAAGCTGCACCTGCACCCCAGGCAGGTGAGTATCCTGCAGGAGGAATATGTATCGGAAATACACGGGCAATTATGAAGCTCCGTTTTTCCCTCACACAGCAGTGCCGCTGCAATGATAGGCAGAGCACTGTTTTTTGCTCCCTGCACCCTGATGCTGCCCCTGAGGGGCGTTCCGCCTTTTATTATCAATCTTTGTTCCGACAAATTAATCACCGCCCTGACATAATTACGACAAATCTCCTTGTCATTTTATATTATGTCAAGACACGACAATTGGTGACATTGCTATATCTGCTGCCGGTATCAATAGCAGTTAAGCAAAGACGCTAATAATTCGTAATGCGCTGCTCTCTAATTCGTAATGCGTAATGCGTAATCAATGGTGTGCCTACGGCACATATTTAAGGCAAAACGATATTGCTCCGGCTGAATCAATATTCAAATCAAAGGTCTGGTGAAGCACCGGCAGATGATGCACCATCTTTGTGCAGTGTTGTTATGCCTCCTCATGCATAAGCTGGCATATTACAGAATAGATCCTGTCCTCTGTATCTGTTACCGCAAGATTCTTAGCACACTGTGACATGACTGTCAGCTTATCTCTGTTTTTGTAAAGGTCATTGATAGCATCTATCATACGTTCATTGGTGACCTCCTTCTGACGCATAACTATAGCTGCACCGGCATTACCCAGCACCATAGCATTATGGTACTGGTGATCCCCTGTAACTATAGGAGATGGTATAAGTACAGAAGGCTTTCCTGCTGCCTCTATCTCCGCCAGGGTGGACGCTCCCGAACGGCATATTACCAGATCTGCCGCCGCAAGACAGGTATCCATATCATTTATGTACTCGGTTATGCGGAGTCTTTGAGATCTGAGGGGTATATTATACTCATCCATAATATCCGTAAAGGTATCCTTACCCATTTTGCCATAGCCGTGGATATGGTTTATTTTCAGTCCCTTTGAGGTATGCCATTTTATCACCTCAGCCATAGTATCATTTATACATCCAGCACCCAGACTTCCGCCGAAGGAAAGAATACACATTTCATTATCAAAGCCCAGCTCTGCTCTTGCTTCCAGCTTGCTTTTGCTGTTTATCTCCGCTCTGATGGGAAGTCCCGTAACAGTGTAGTCGATGTCCTTTTCAAAATATTTCATGGCATCCTCCACTGTTAGCATCACCTTATCCACCACCTTTGCCAGCAGCTTGTTTGTGATGCCGGGGAAAGCATTCTGCTCATGTATTGCCGTTGGTATACCCATTTTAGCACACTGCTTTATTATGGGTCCGCTGACATATCCACCTGTTCCGATAGCCAGATCGGGCTTGAAATCATTGATTATCCTTTTAGCCTTTTTGGAGGCAGAGGCAAGGTATCTCACTGCCTGAATATTTCTTTTTATATTTTCAAGACTTATCCTGCGCTGAAATCCTGCTACCTCCATTGAAGCAAAATCATATCCTGCCTGTGGGATAAGTCTGGCTTCCATACCATTTGGGGTTCCAACAAATAAAAACTTTGTATCCGGTTTGTGCTTTTTTATGATCGAGGCAATGGCAAGTGCAGGATTTATATGTCCTGCCGTACCGCCGCCTGCAAGTAATACTTTCATGTGAGACTTCCTTTCTGTATTATTATTGACTCCCCGATTAAAGCTTGCCAAAAAAACGAAGGCAGAGAAATTTTCTATCAGGCAAGTATTGCCTTAATTGGGGGAGCAATAGGATCCATCAATAGATATCTATAGCCGCCTGACGGGATACGTTCAGCACTATGCCCATTTCCGCCAGCTGCATTACAAGTGCTGTACCTCCGTAGCTGAAAAAGGGGAGACTTATACCTGTATTGGGGATAAGTCCGCTTACAACGGCAATATTCAGGAATGCCTGAAGCCCTACCTGCACCGTGATGCCAATGGTCATCAGCATACCAAATCTGTCCTGTGCTTTTGAAGCAATATACAGTCCCCTTATGACCAGCATCATAAACAGTATTATTACAGCAACTGCACCGATAAATCCCAGTTCTTCACATACAATGGAAAAAACAAAGTCATTCTGACTTTCAGGAAGATACATGAATTTCTGCCTTGAGCCTCCCAGACCCAGACCTGTAAGTCCTCCCGAGCCTATAGCTATAAGTGACTGGGTGGTCTGCCAGGTACCGCCCTTTTCATCCGAGAAGGGGTCTAACCAGCCGTTGATTCGTGTCATAAAGTAGGTAACTCCCGAACGCTGCATTATAATAAGCACAACTATTATCAGTGCTCCTCCTGCAACAATGGCAAGTATGCCTATATGCTTCCAGCGAACTCCTCCCACAAACATGAGGATAAAGCCCACAAGACTTATGAGAATTGTACATGAAAGATGGGGCTCCAGCATGAGAAGTCCGGCTACAACTGCAAGAAGTACGCCAAAGGGAACGATACCCACCGAGAACTTATCCATATTATCATAATTCTGAACGATAAGATATGAAAAAATAATTATTATAGAAAGCTTCATAAGCTCCGAGGGCTGAAAGTTTATTCCTGCAATAACTATCCATCTCTGAGCACCGTTTTCGGTATCACCCATTACCAGTACCATTACCAGCAGCACCACGCATACTGCATAAAATGGCAGTGCGATCTTGGGACTTGCAAAATTACGGTAATCAAAAAATGAAAAAGCAATAAGAAGCACAAAGCCTATACCTGCCATAAAGATCTGCTTTCTTGCATAGAATGTGCCGCTTGCGCCCCCTGTTTCACTCAATGCCTTGGCGTAGCTTGCGGAAAACATCATAACTATCCCCACTACAAGCAGTGTTATTACGATCAGGAAAAAGCTTATGTCCATGTACCCTCTTGAAAAAATGTGTACCTGGCGTGCCTTTGTCTTCTGTCTTTTGATATTGCTGTGTGAATCCACATTGACGCTTTTGTTCTTGCCTTTATCTGCCAAAATGCATCCTCCTTATTTTTCCAGAACCACCAGAAATACTCCCAGTACAGAGCAAATGATGGCAAACAGAGAAAAAGTAATGACTATTTTGTACTCGCTGAATCCACTCAGCTCAAAATGATGATGGATAGGGGACATTTTGAAAATACGCTTGCCCTTTCCCCTTTCACCGGTCTTTCTGTAGTGCAGCTTTGCAGTGATCTTGAAATAGGTCACCTGTATCACCACAGACAGAGCCTCCAGTATATATACAAGTCCCAGAAGGATTATAAGCAGATGATTATGAAGCACCATACCCACTGCTACAAATGCACCTCCAAGGAACATAGAACCGGTATCGCCCATAAAGCATTTTGCAGGATGAAGGTTCCACAGAAGGAATCCCAGACAGCCTGCGGAAACTGCCATTGCAAAAATAGATGTTTCAAAAGCACGCATAAGTACACAGATAAGTGAAAATGCCAGCATGGTAACAAATGTCACCGAGCCGCACAGACCATCAACTCCGTCTGTAAGGTTTACCGCATTTGAAACATATATCATAAATACTATCATCAGAGGATAATAGAAAAATCCGATGTCAAACTGGAAAAAGATAAGATCTATCTTTGTAGATGTGTCACCCAGGAAGAAAAGTGCGGTCAAAAGTCCTCCGCACAGCAGAAACTGGAATATCATCTTCTGAGTGGGTCTGAGTCCCAGATTCTGTTTCTTTACCGCCTTTATGTAATCATCAATAAAGCCGATTCCCGAAAACAGTATTGAGAAAACCAAACAGGACACCAGTCTTAATACCCCCCGGCTAAGCTCCTGCTCATCCTGGGACAATGCCGAGGTGCCGCCGTAGCGGTACAGCATATAGCCGAAAACAGAGGCTATGGTACTGCTTATTATAAACATGAATCCCCCCATAATGGGAGTACCCTGCTTGGACTTATGCCACTTGGGTCCGTCCTCCAGGATAGTCTGTCCGAAATGTATCCTTTTAAGAAAGGGTATCAGAAACAACCCGATAAGCGCAGACAGCGCAAATGATGCTATGGCTGCACCTATTATTATCCAGTTTGGCATTTTCTTTTTCCTCCAAATTACTCAAATATCTTGTCTATAACTTCCTCAAGCTTCATTCCTCTGCTTGCCTTGAAGAGTATACAGTCGCCGTCCTTTATCTGTTCCTTCAGCTTACGGCACAGCATATCCTTTTCATCCTTATGAAAAGCCGCACTTGGGATGCCGTGCTTTGAAGCCTCTGCCGATATGAACATAGCCTCATCACCATAGCAATAGAGACTATCGGGCTTATACTCGGAAACGTACTCACCCACCATGCGGTGCAGCTTTTCGGAAGCCTCTCCCAGCTCCAGCATATCACCCAGAACAGCTATCCTCCTGCCCTCCGTTTTCATTCCGGACAGTACGGAAAGGGCTGCCTTCATGGAATCGGGACTTGCGTTATAGCAATCAATTATAAGGGTCTTCCCATCTCTTTCCTCTATGCGCTGTCTCATTCCCTCAGGCTGATAGCGTGCTATGGCAGCGGCTGCCTGCTGTGGTGACACGCCGTTGAGCACTCCCGCTCCGAAGGCTGCACAGGCGTTCATAACGTTATGTACCCCCACACAGGGCATTTCAATGAGCTGACTTTCACCATTAAAGAGAACAGTAAAAGTACAGGAGCCGTTTGTCTCTTTTATATCCACCGCTCTGAAATCACATTTTTCGTTTTCTATACCGTAAAGATATACGGGACGGGAAAGCTTTTCCTTCAAGGGTGCCAGCAGCCTGTCATCACCATTGGTAAGAAGGGGGGCATCCTCCTTCATTCCATGGAATATCTCCGACTTTGCTTTGAGTATACCCTCCTGCGAGCCGAGATTTTCCACATGAGAAAAGCCGATATTTGTTATCATGGCAAATGTAGGCTTTGAAGTGAGAGCCAGTCTGTGCATCTCTCCGAAATGGTTCATACCCATTTCAATTACTGCCGCCTCATAGCTGCTGTCCAGCTGAAAAAGGGTCTTGGGCATACCTATCTCATTATTGAGATTTCCATCGGTTTTAAGTGTCTTGTATTTTTCAGCCAATACCAGGGCGGTCATTTCCTTGGTGGTCGTCTTTCCTACACTTCCGGTTATGCCCACCAGTACAGGTCCGAATTTGCTCCTGTAATATCCTGCTATATCCAGCAGTGCCTGACGAGTACTCTTTACCACCAGACAGGGACAGCCCTCTATAGGCTTTTCGGAAACAGCAGCTGCTGCTCCTGCCTCTATAGCTTTTTTTATATACTCATGACCGTCAAACCTGTCTCCCCTGAGAGCTATAAACAAACAGCCCTCCGGAAGCGTTCTTGTATCTGTGGATATAACTGTTATATCGCACTCTTTGGGTGCCTTGGTTCCAAGACATTCTGCTATTTCAGATAATTTCAATTTTTCCATGATATTATATTAGTTTCAGTCCTTCCGAAACGATCTCTCTTTCATCAAAATGTATGTGCTTGTTGCCCGAAAGGATCTGATAATCCTCATGACCCTTGCCGGCTAATAGGAGCACATCTCCCGCCTGACATATTTTCAAGCCGTGATAGATCGCCTTCTGCCTGTCAACCACCACATCAAAGGGAATATCACTGCCCTCCAGACCCTTTAATATATCATCTATTATATTTTCGGGTATCTCATCTCTCGGATTATCCGAGGTTATTATCAGCTTATCCGCATACCTTGCCGCTGCCTGAGCCATAAGAGGACGCTTTTTCACATCTCTGTTACCGCCGCAGCCGAAAAGACATATAAGCTCATGCTCGGTATATTCCTTTATGCTTTTCAGCACATTTTCCAGTGCGTCCGGTGTATGGGCATAATCGCATATTACTGCAAAGTCTCTGCCGGTGGGTATCACCTCACATCTGCCCTTTACACCGCTGTACTGTGACAGTGGGATAAGTATATCCACCATATTCAATCCGCATTTCAAAAGGACTGCTATGGCAGCGGAGGCATTTGCCGCATTGAATTTACCCGGCATTTTGATCTTAGCATTGTGAGCCGTGCCCCCCATACTGAACATGAATGTAGTTCCGTCAGGCTTCATTCTGGCGTTTGTGTATCTGTAAATGGCAAGGGGATTTGTACCATAGCTTTTCTTATCACAGTTTATCTCTGTATAAAGCCGCTTGCCGTATTCATCATCGGTATTGATTATAGCCGTATCACAGCTGTCAAACATCATCTTTTTCGCCTGATAATAGTTTTCCATTGTCTTATGATAATCCAGGTGATCCTGAGTCAGATTGGTAAACACCGCCACATCAAAATGTGTGGGTCCCACTCTGTGCTGTACAAGTCCGAAGGAGGATACCTCCATAACAACATACTTGCATCCCTCACGGTACATCCTGTCCAGCAGCTGCATATAATCAAATGCCATAGGAGTAGTGTTTTCAGTGTGTATCGCCTCATCACCTATTTCATTGCGTATAGTACCTATAAGACCTGTTTTGAAGCCGGACTGCATAAGTATATGTTTTATCATATTTGTGATAGTGGTCTTACCGTTGGTTCCCGTAACACCGATTATCTTCATTTTCCTTTCGGGATGGTCGAACCATGCCGCACACAATTCCCCGTAATACTTTCTGGTGTCCGGGACTAATATCTGTTTGTCCCCCAGCCCGATGTCATGATCTGCAACAACAAATGCGGCACCATCCTCTATCGCCTTTGGAGCGGCATTATGACCGTCAAATTTTTCACCCTTGACGCAGACGAATATACATCCCTTCTGTATTTTTCTGTTATCGTCTGTGATAAATGTTATCTCTGTATCACGGTACTGCTCAGCCGCTTTGTCACCTATCAGTTCATACAGCTTCATTTGTAATACTCCCCTTTTTTGTATCTAATTTATTGTTGGTAATCCTGAAAAAAATATTCACACATCAGCCCGACTGGTCCGACACACCGAAGGTAAGCTCGATGACCGTTCCCTTGGGTACCTTTGTTCCTGCATCCACAGACTGTGACTGTACAGTAACATTTCCATCATCAGTTGCCGCACCCTCAGCCACCATATTCAGTCCTGCGGTAGATATCATATAGTTTGAATCATTAACGCTATATCCCTTCAGATCGGGTACCTCAACATATTCTGTCTGATTATTGTCAGTATAAAGTATAACAACACCGCCGCTCATTACCGTACTTCCCGTTACCGGCATCTGATCTACGATCTTGTCTCCATCACCTACCACCTCATAGGTAAGATCCTTTGCATCCAGCTCCTTCTGAGCCTCCTCAACTGTCAGATCCTCCACCAGAGGAACTATCACATCAAGGTTTTCCGCTTCCTCCTCGGTGTATTCGGGATAGTATCCCAGATAGGGAAGCACATCCTCCATTACCTTACGGCAGCAGGGAACAGCTATCTGACTTCCGTAATACTCACCGCTCATAGGCTCATCTGCCATTATAAGCAGGATGATCTCAGGGTTGTCAGCAGGTGCAAAGCAGCAGTAGGATGCTACATATCGCATAGGATCCTCATCCGTTCCGGCGTACTGGTCAAGCTTTTCAGATGTACCGGACTTACCGCCTACATGATAGCCCTTTATGTAAGCACCGTTCTTTTCCGCAACTGTTTCAAGAGTCTGGCACATAGTCCTGGATGTATCAGCGGATATGACCTGTCTTTTAACTGTTTTTTCATTGGTAAGAACTACATTTCCGTCATTGTCCACGATCTTGCTGACTATATAAGGAGTTACCAGCTCACCGCCGTTAATAACTGCCGCATATGCGGTTATCATCTCAATAGGAGTCACCTTATTGGTCTGACCAAAGGAACAGGACGCAAGCTCCAGAGCACCCATGCCGTTAAGGCTCTGATAATAACTGGTAGCTTCGGCAGGCAGATCGATACCTGTAGTCTCTGTAAGACCGAATGCCTTGAAGTAATTGAAGAAGGTCTCTGCACCCAGTCTCCGTCCTATTTCAATGAATGCAGGGTTACAGGAATTTGTTATAGCCTCTGTAAAGGTCTGTACGCCGTGACCGCTTTGATTCCAGCAGTGGATAGGATCAAGATCCTCAAAGATTATCGCCTGACCTGTACAGTTAAATGTATCATCTATCGTTATGGCTCTTTCCTCAAGGGCAGCCGAGCTGGTTATTACCTTGAATACCGAACCGGGGATATAAAGCTCTGTTACCGCTTTATTTTTCCAAAGTTTTTCTCTTGCAGCCAGATATGCATCATCATACTGCTTTTCGGGAAGCGACTTTACCAGTCCCTCTGCTTCCGCCTCGGTTATAACGTCATTTTTTCCCACCTCAGGCAGAAACTCCATATCCTGAGCCATTTGTGCCACCTGAAGATCCGGCACCTCTCCGGGCTTGTTAAGATCAAATCCGGGAGCTGTTGCCATTGCCAGCACTGCCCCGGTCTTGGCATTCATAAGTATACCGCAGGCCCTGTTTTCTATTTTGAACTGACTTACTGTCTCCTCCAGATATTTTTCAAGGGTATATTGAAGAGTTCTGTCAATAGTCAGATAAACGGAATCACCGTTTTTTGCATCATATGTTTTAGCATAACGATAAGGCATCTCATTGCCGTTTGCATCCTTTGCGGATATTACCTTACCGTCTGTACCCGAAAGGTAATCGTCATACTCGTACTCCACCCCGTACTGTCCGTCACCGTCTATATTGGTAAAGCCTATAACAGAAGCCGCCAGCTCATCCTGGGGATAGTATCTCTTGGTGTCCTGCTGTACCTGTATGGAATTCATTTCTCTTTCGCTCATAAATGCCAGTATCTCATCCGCATCCGGCTTTTCCACCTGATTTTTCAGCACCTCATACTGGGATTCTTTATTTCCTATTGCCTCCTCCAGCTTTTCCTTGGTCAGCCCCAGCTTAGCACAGAGGAACTGTACAACCTCCTGCTTTCTTTCCTGACCCTTGGGAGAAAGCTCTCCCTCTGCCTGTTCCCCCAGAGCCTCCAGCTCCTTATTAAAAAGCTCCGGATCAAGAAATATCTTGAACACCGTAGCACTCTGTGCAAGGATAGTTCCGTTTTTATCATATATAGAGCCACGGTTGGCAGATATTGATATCTCACCGAACTGATAAGCGTTAGCCTTGTCCTGATAAAACTTACTGTTTACCACAGTCAGGAAAAAAAGCTTTGTTATCACCGCAGCACACATTATAAACATAAGTCCCAACACAAATCTGTTGGTACGGCTTTTCATTTTAACGGTAGGCTTTTCAGAAATATGCGAATTTGCTTTTATTATCATACTTTTTCCTCCGCAGCTCTCATATGAATAGCTGATAAAACTAATACTAATATCTGATCAAAAGAATTGAAAATGTCGCTTTTTGAAAAAAGCTCCGCAAAAACTTTTAGTTTCGCTCATACTTTTACCGATACGGCAGTTATGAGCACGAAGAGCAGCTGAAATAATAACACAATATTGCTCCCCCAATTAAAAAAAAAAAAAAAGACGAAGGCAGAGAGGAAAT
>CACZQG010000051.1 GCA_902783235.1 uncultured Ruminococcus sp. | reverse complement strand
TTTTTGGCTGACATTTTTGCGTATACATCAGACTAAGCCTGAATAAATCTCCCTTTCAGCTGCTCTTCGTGCTTTCAGCTGCAATTATTTCACTCAACAGGATAAAAAAGTCAGCCGTTTTTTGGCTGACTTTTTTGGCGTATACATCAGACTAAGCCTGAGCCGTATATAAATTTCTCTTTCAGCTGCTCTTCGTGCTCATAGCTGCAATCACAGTGGAAGCATGAGCGAAACTAAAAGTCTTTGCCAAGCTTTCTTCAGAAAGCGACCTTTTCAATTCTGTCCATCGAATATTAGTATATATGCACAAAAAATAGTTAAAACATATACAATAATAGCAATTTCATTGAAAAAAACAAGTTTTTATGATATAATAAAGTTGTTTTGTTATAATTTATTAATCATGGATGATAATATAAGGATCGGAAAGATCCTGAAAAGAATCGCAGCTTTGAAAATCTACCCATAAATGAGACATATAAAACTGTAAGAAGGTCTTTATGCTTAATATACGGCTATTTTCTCAGCTGCCAACAAGGGAGTGTTAAAATGTCTCAGCAATTTGCATCATTGGTATACACCAATGATAAATGTATAGGATGTAATAAGTGTATAAACGTTTGCCCTGCTATGGGTGCCTGTATTTCAGCTGACAAGGAGGACGGTGAAAGACATATCATCGTAAACGGTAATTACTGTGTTTCCTGCGGTTCCTGTATTGATGCCTGTGTTCACAAAGCAAGAGAATTCAATGATGATACAGAAAAGTTCTTTGCCGATCTGCAAAAGGGTGAAAAAATATCTCTGCTTCTTGCTCCGGCATTCCTTGCAAATTATCCCAATGAGTACGGAAAGGTACTGGGCGGTCTTAAAAAAATGGGGGTAAACAGGATAATCTCTGTTTCCTTCGGTGCAGATATAACCACCTGGGGCTACATAAACTACATAAAAAAATACAATTATATGGGAGGTATATCCCAGCCCTGCCCCGCAGTAGTAAGATATATAGAAAACTATGCCCCCGATCTTCTGCCTAAGCTTTTCCCAATTCACAGTCCCCTGATGTGTACTGCCGTGTACGCCAGAAAAGAGATGCATATTACTGATAAGCTTGCATTTATCTCTCCGTGCATCGCTAAAAAGCTGGAGATCAGTGACCCCAATAATAAAGGGCTTGTACAGTATAATGTCACATTCGATCACCTGATGAGATATGTGAGAGAGCATAATATCTACGGACCTGTAAGCAAGGACGAGATAGAATACGGCTTAGGCTCTATCTATCCTACCCCCGGCGGTCTCAAGGAAAATGCTTACTGGTTCCTGGGTGAAGAGGCTGCTATCCGTCAGGTAGAGGGCGAAAAACGTATGTACCAGTGGCTGCAAAAAAACAGAGAACGTATCAAAAGCAGCTCCACTCCATTTTTGTTTATTGATGCTCTTAACTGTGAGAACGGCTGTATCTGCGGTACTGCTGTGGATCGTGAGATCGCCGAAACAGATGATGCTATGTATAATCTTCTGAAAATAAAGGAATCTGTTAAAAAAAGCATGGGTGGAAGTGCCTGGTCAAAGGGATCCACTCCTGCCAAAAGGCTGAGTAATCTCAATAAACAGTTCCGCTCACTTCGCCTTGAGGATTATATGAGAAAATATACCGACAGATCATCTGTTATAAAATATGATGAGCCGTCTGAAGACAAATATCAATCCATATTCAGCTCAATGCTGAAATTCACTCCGGAATCACAGAATATCAACTGCACCTGCTGCGGATATGATACCTGCCGTTCTATGGCTAAGGCTATATACAACGGCTTCAATGTTAAGGAAAACTGTATCCACTATCAGAAGGATCATTCTCAGCAGGAAATGGATCATGCCGAAAACCTGGCTAAGAAGATGGCTAAAAACCATGATGCGGAGGCAAAAGCTCATAACCAGTTGGTATCGGCACTGGAAAACATCGAAAATGACTTCGAGCAGATATTCAAGGCAATAGATATAATGGCTGAGGGAAATATCCGCAATGCCAATGACAGTAATGATATCGCTTCAAAGATAAAGGGCGTTTCAGATTTTGCCGATAATCTTGAAAACTCCATGAACGATATACGAAAGCTCATTGACCAGCTGGCAGAAAATAACAGCAAGGTAGTCAGCATTGCAAGCCATACCAATCTGCTGGCACTGAACGCTGCTATAGAAGCAGCAAGAGCCGGTGAAGCCGGAAAGGGATTTGCTGTGGTGGCTACAGAGATAAAGAGCCTTGCTGCCAATTCCGAGGAAACCGCTAAGAACAGCAACCGCAACCAGCAGCGTATTGACAGCTCTGTTGTGGAAATAATAGATGATACCGGCAGACTTACAAATGAGGTAAGTGAGGTAAACGAGCTTACTCAGAATCTGGCTGCGGCTGCAAGACAGATCTCCCATACCACTGAGGAGCTTCGCCGCATAATCAGAAATGTCAAAGGTGAGCTAAAGATAGTGGCAGACTCCAGCAATGCCATAAGCTCAGAATACGAAGAGCTTTCGGGCAAGCATATCCTTATTGCCGAGGATGTACTCATAGGAGCAGAAATGCTCAGACAGATGCTGGTAGGCGTGGGAATAAATCCTGATGTTGCTGACAACGGCAGAACGGCTTTGGAAATGTTCTGTGACAGTCCCATAGGAAGCTATGATGCTATAATCACCGATATACATATGCCGAATATGACAGGACTTGAACTGGCAGATGCTGTAAGACATATGGACAGAGGGGATCACAGCATACCTATTATTGCTCTGACCTCCAACAGCACCGAATACGACAAGGAACGATCAAGACAAGCAGGTATAGATCTGCATCTTGCAAAGCCTGCACAGCCTGATGAGCTTCTTTCCGCTTTAACAAGATTAATATAATTCAAAAGGGTCGCTTAAAAATAAGCGACCCTTAACTGTTTTTCTTATTTTATAGCTGCAAAACCCTTTTCCAGATCTGCAATGATATCATCAATATGCTCGGTGCCTATGGAAAGGCGGATAGTGTTTTCATGAATATCCTGATCGTTCAGCTCCTCAGGGGAAAGCTGCGAATGAGTTGTGGATGCAGGGTGGATAACAAGTGACTTAACATCCGCAACATTTGCCAGCAGCGAGAATATCTCCAGAGCATCAATAAACTTCCATGCCTGCTCTTTTCCGCCCTTGATGTCAAAGGTGAATATAGAACCGCCGCCATTGGGGAAGTATTCTTTATACAGCTCATGCTGGGGATGATCCGGCAATGAGGGATGATTTACCTTTTCTACCTGTGGGTGCTTTGAAAGGAATTCAACCACCTTCTTTGTATTCTCTGCATGACGTTCAAGACGAAGTGAAAGTGTCTCCACTCCCTGTAAAAGGAGAAATGCATTGAAGGGAGATATTGCCGCACCTGTATCACGGAGAAGAATAGCTCGGATATATGTTACAAAGGCAGCCGCACCTGCCGCAGCAGTAAAGGAAACACCGTGATAGCTGGGATTTGGAGCTGCAATATTTGGGTACTTTTCGGGAGACCATTCAAATTTACCCGAATCGATTATCACGCCTCCAAGCGTAGTTCCATGACCTCCCAGGAATTTGGTAGCCGAGTGGACTACTATATCTGCTCCGTACTCAATGGGTCTTATAAGATAGGGAGTACCAAAGGTGTTGTCTATAACAAGGGGTATGCCATTGGAATGAGCTATTTCAGCAAGTGCCTTTATATCCGGGATATCACTATTGGGGTTGCCCAGAGTTTCTATATATATCGCTTTTGTCTTTGGAGTTATTGCAGCCTTGACTGCTTCAAGATCGTGTATATCCACAAGAGATGTGTCGATACCATACTGAGGAAGTGTATGCTCAAGAAGGTTGAAGCTTCCGCCGTAAATAGTCTTCTGAGCCACAATATGCTCACCCTTGGTGGCAAGAGCCTGTATGGTATATGTAATGGCTGCTGCACCTGATGCTACTGCCAGTGCTGCAACTCCTCCTTCAAGGGCTGCCACTCTCTTTTCCAGCACATCCTGTGTGGAATTTGTAAGTCTGCCGTAAATGTTTCCTGCATCCGTAAGACCAAAGCGTGCAGCAGCGTGCTCCGAATTATGGAAAACATATGAAGTGGTCTGATATATGGGAACTGCTCTTGAATCTGTTGCAGGGTCTGCCTGCTCCTGTCCTACATGAAGCTGTAATGTCTCAAATTTATAATTGCTCATAATAATTACTCCTTTATAATAAAGCTTTTTATTTTTTTGTTATACTAATATCTGATCAAAAGAATTGGTCGCTTTTTGAAAAAAGCTCCGCAAAAACTTTTAGTTTCGCTCAAACTTTCACTGTAATTGCAGCTTTAAGCACGAAGAGCTGCTATAACCTGTACCCTTTTGTCTGCAAAAAAGCTCCGCAAAAACTTTTACTTTCGCTCATACTTTCATTGTAATTGCAGCTTTAAGCTCGAAGAGCTGCTAAAACTTTTACTTTCGCTCATACTTTCATTGTAATTGCAGCTTTAAGCTCGAAGAGCTGCTAAAACTTTTACTTTCGCTCA
>CACZQG010000050.1 GCA_902783235.1 uncultured Ruminococcus sp. | reverse complement strand
GTGATGTGCGATCACTACGGTATTGCTCTCGATCATCACCAGGCAGACAGCGATAGTCATGCCTGTGCGGAGATACTGCTGAGATACATGGAGAACGGTGTTGATGTGAGAGAATATGTGAAGGAATACAAACTATAAATATATGCGATTATCAGAGCTGTTGCTATAAGCAATGGCTCTTTTCTTTTTGGTAAATTCCGCAGAAGCACAAATTTTGTCTATCAGAAATGGTATAATAAAAATTTTAGGTAAAACCTTTCCAGAACATGAAATTCTGTCGAACTGATTTGGTATAATTAGGATAGACAAGCATACAGCTCGGTTTTTGTACGATCATTGACAGTTCCATACAGACAGGTCGAAAGATACTAAGTCTATGGGAGGTGGTAACGGTGTACTGGACAATGATAATAGATCTCGCTCTGCATTGATTGCCTTGCGGATTATCTATGCTGTTACAAAAATTGAGAAGTAGTATGCGACTTCAACGGCATAAGGGCGGTCTGTGCAGCAACAGGCCGCCTTTTCTTGTGTGTGTATTGTGATAGATAGATGAAAGATATGTGATGCGCGAAACACTTGCAGTTGCATTCCGATTGCATATTTTCATCATAGATACAGTGCTTTTAGGAGTATAATCGTTCAGGTGGACGAAAAAGGCAAAAAGCTCAAAACCTCTGGAAAATTGGCGGTTTTCAAAAATCAGGGTGTTTCAGTACTGAAACACTTGAAACGACGCTATATCTTGCTTTTTCGCGCGTTATGGTTCATAATGGTAGTATGCACGTTCAAGGGTGTGCAGTCCATATAGTGAACCTATTGCGCAAGGGGTTACTCGATCACTGTATGGAAACTGAATAGGATTCAATCAAATGAACGAGTGATGTTTGGTTGTCGGACGGTTTATGCCGAATGACAGTCGTACTGTGTTCATTTGTACATTTCCGTCCGGCAGGAAAGGACGGAGATGTTTTATGGAGTATACATACAAAGTTCGACAGGAAATACCAGACACCGAAAGTGAAGAACTGGCAAGATACGAGCTTGAAGTCTTTGGAACAACAAAATACGCAGATCAGTTGAAAGACACATTGCCGATTGTAATATCCCGATATATGGAGAAAGCTAAGATCGGCACGAACAAGCTGTCTCGGCTTACCGGAATCCCCAAAGCCACAATCACCCGTTACTGCAATGGAACTGCACGGTATCAGGAGGATTATCTGTGTGCGATATGCATAGCACTCAGGCTCAAACCCGTAAAGCAGAGATATTTGCTCGGAAGACTGCGGCATCATCTGCGTGACGGTATAGTCGAGCATACTGTCAGGAGCTATATCATAAGAGAATATCTTGACGGCTGCTATTATGATGATAGTCTGACTGTGGCATCTTGCAATGATCGCCTGATCGCTAACAAGGAAAGACCGCTTACAAAGCTCACCTCTGAAACGGAGGGCAAGCGGTAATGAATAAGTTCTTCTACAAACACTTCGGTGATGATGTTCCTGCATCCATAGAAAATGAGTATAACAGGCTTCTGATACAAGAATATAACCAGAACGTCAGGGAGTATAGGAATCGGGTGCAGACATTGGATTTTTATGAAGTGGCTGAGTTTTTCCCTGATCCTGCCTCACTCCCTATGTATGAACTTGAACAGGAGAAAGAACGCCAGCACCACAAAAGACTTGAGTATCTGCCGAAAGCATTACAGCTTCTGAAAATAGAATATCCTGAGCTATATGTCCTTGTGATCGAATACTTCTTTGCCCAGGACAAGGTGACAATGGCTTACTTAGCAGAGGTTCATGATATGAGCGTAGATAAAATCAGGTACAGAATCGGACTTGCCAAAGTAAAGCTAAGAGAATATTACGATTTGCACGAAAAGATGAACTAAGATTTGTTTACATTGACGATTTTTCTTTTCGACAGCAAAAAAATCGTGAAAATCTTTCCCGAAAACGCAAATTTCTCATTAGGTATATAGAGGGCGTTGGTTCTGAATGATTCCCGAAGGACTGACAAGCTCTCGATCCTCCTTTCGTTATGAAGGGTTATATATAAGGGCTTCGGGACGGCACTGCTTTTTTGTCCATTTTCAGGCTGTACCGTCCCATACAAGCCCGATCCGAATGAATTGCTTTTCTAAGCATAATTGACTCCTTTCACTGAGACAGCAGAGATGCTGTCGGGAGAGCCTGAAATTTTGCTTGGGTTCTGCCTAAAACATCTCTGAATATGATTGTTCCATTTCTCCTATTTTCAAATAGACAGCAATACGCTGTCCTCCTGCGTCGGGGGCGTACTTCCGTTCCCGACAATATGCAGGAGTTCACTTTCAAACACAAAACACCGACAAGAGAGAAAGAGGGTGTGCTATATGAATGAGATCACAATAGCCGTGAAATACGATAATGATAAACCTACTGTCAGCGGACGGGAGCTGTATCAGGCATTACTGGTGAAAACACCATATACAATGTGGTTTCCAAGAATGTGTGAGTATGGTTTTGCCGAAAACATAGACTATTTCACGGATCACAAAAATGTTATCCGTGAAGATGGCAGAGAAATGCCCCAAAAACAGATTGATCATATCCTGACCATTGATATGGCAAAGGAACTTTG
>CACZQG010000049.1 GCA_902783235.1 uncultured Ruminococcus sp. | reverse complement strand
TCCTTTACCATCATTCGCATGAACGCTGCGTCGTCAACAACTAAAATCTTACTCATAATAATTAAATTCTCCTTTATTTAATTTTTTACATTGCTATTTTACTTTACTATCTCTGTGATCCGGACTGCAAAATTGTCGTCCACTACAACAACCTCTCCCCGTGCCAGGAGATTTCCGTTTACCATGATATCCACCGGCTCATTTGCCATTGTATCAAGCTCTATGATAGTACCCTTGGTAAAATCACTGACCTCTTCGATACGTTTTTGCGTGGTACCGATCCTTACTGATACCTCCATAGGTACATCCAGGAGCGGCTTCAAGTTGCTGTACTGCTCTCTTGTGAGAAAATCTCCCTCATCTTCATCAAAAGAGCCCATGTCATAGGACTGTACCTGTGCACTGCTTGGTGCCACTCTGCTTTCCGCTCTGGGCTTGGGAGGAGCTTTTTTCTTCTCCGCCTTGGGAGCGGCAGGCTGTGGTGCAGCGGCAGGTTTTGGTGCCGGAGCCGGTGCAGGTGCAGGCTGTGGTGTGGGTGCGGCAGGAGCAGGAGCAGGCTCGGGTTCAGGCTCGAACTCAATATCCCCACCGTATCCGCCCAGCATACTGTCAGCCATTTTATTGGCAAGATCCAGGCTCAGCATAGTCGCAAAATGACTGTTTATAGCATCGTCTATAGTAAGATCGAAGGTAACTGCACAAACGGTGTCATCCTTCTCGATGCCGTTGAGTTTGAGTATATCAGCGGCAGATTCAACAGTCATAGCTTCCGGTGTTGAAATATCCGTAGGAGTATTCATTACCTCTGAAAGCGTTGTGGCTGAAGCACCCATCATCTGGTTCATTATCTCGCAGACGGCAGACATACTCATTTCGTCAAATACGAAATTTTCATCCACCACCATGGGCATACCCATCAGCTTATTGATAATAAGCTGTACATCAGATTGCTTGAGTACCAGTATACTTGATCCGTGTATACCCTTTACAAAATCTATCTTGACGCATATTGACGGTTCAAGATCATTAAAATTAACTTCACCGGCTTTTGATACCTTAACGTGAGGTGTTGTTATCCACACCTTTCCGTTTATGAAGTTGGAAAGTGCGGTAGCACCGGCTCCCATCATCATGTTCTGCAGCTCACCGATAGCGTCGCACTGCATACTGTCAAGAGCGGGTCTGTTTCCGGAGGAAGCTCCTCCCGAGGAAGCGGCTTCCTCAGCACCTTCACCGATATTTTCCGAGAACATTTTGCTCACCATACTATTGGCAAGCTCTATGGTCAGGAGAGTAACAAATTTACTATTTATATCATCGTCTATCTTCAGGTCGAATGCCACTGCACAAACGTTGTCATCCGGAGATACACCCTGCATCTCAAACAGCAGATTTTTATCCTTGGAGACCTTTGTTTCCGGCGGCGATATATCTATAGGAGTTCCCAGCATCTGGGACATGGCGGTTGCCGAAGCTCCCATCATCTGGTTCATGACCTCACTGATGGCAGACAGACTCATTTCATCGAACTGGAAATCAGCGGAGGGATCCGCAGGCATACCCATAAGCTTCTGAACGATGACCTGAACATCCTTTGGATTCAGTACCAGTACAGAAGTACCGGTTATGCCGCTTATATAATTTATTTTTACAAAGACAGAATCTTCGCCTTCGTTAAAGAGGATACCCTGCACTTCATCACTAAGCTTATCAACAGCCACCTCCCGTGCCTTGCAGACACGTACATGGGGTGTTGTGATATCCACAGTCGAGCTTATCATATTTGAGATGGCGATAGCTGCCGATCCCATGGAAATGTTATGTATCTCACCAATGGCGTCGATCTTGGTGTCATTCAAGATGGGTTCGCCCATTTTTATCTCCTTACCTTATAAACATTACAGATTTTTATCGCCTTGCGGTGATTTATAATACCCATTTTTCCGTCAAAAAGCTTTTCATTGTTTACATAAAGCTCAACATTCTGGGCAATGGGAGTATTCAGCAGCAGAACATCTCCTTTTCGCAGTGACAGTATATCGCTGAGATTTACTGTTGTATTGGCAAGTATAGCCTCCATTTTGAAATTGGAACGGGAGATCTGCTTTATTATCCCCTGACGGTGCATAGCTTCCTTTCGGGTGCTTCTTGCATCGCTGTTGTATTCCGTGTTTGCCTGGGATATGATGGCTTCCATGGAAAGTGCGGGGATAGTGATGGTTATGATATTTTTTACATCGTTGTATTCCACCTCCAGAGTGGCAAGGATTATTACCTCGTCAGTACCGATGGTCTGGTTCACTCTGGCGTTGGTCTCGATGTTTGTAAGCAAAGGCTGCATCTGAACATAGGGAGCAAAAACATCCTTTATGAATTCGCTCATCTTTTCAATAACGCCTTTTATTACCTTTATTTCTATATCCGTAAAATTACGGGATATATCCATTGATTTTCCGTATCCTCCCAGCAGTCTGTCAATGAGAGAGAAGGAAACGGCATTTGAAAACTGGATCATACATATAGTATCCATAAGATCCGATTTTTCATCAAACAATAGCTTCAGATTACCCATAATAGTGTAATCGGGAAGCGCATTGTTGAATTCGTAGTAGTGCTGCTCCTCGATCTGCAGTACATCGACCCTGCAATAGAATCTGGTGAGACTGGTAAGATATGACGAGAGACTTTTGGAAAATGACTCGTATATATTACGGATAGTCTTGAACTGTTCCTTGGTGAATTTCTTGGGAGCTTTGAAATCATAAACACGCACCTGCTTTTCGTCAGCATTGCTGCTCATGGTCTCGATAGTTTCCTCGTCCGCACCGCTCAGATTCTTAAGCAGCTCGTCTATCTGGCTTTGGGAAAGGACGTCTGCCAATGTTTTCACCTCACAATTTACTTTCTGTTCATAAAAATAAAATAAAATAAATAAATAAAAAAATATGATTTTTTTCACGGATAAAAGGGTATGTATCCTATTATTTTTATCTTGTATAACGGACATCCGGAAGCAGTGTCTGTGCCGTCAGATCATGCCTGCACCTGTTGTCCTGCTTATTTCCGGACTTGTTTCTGATACATTTACCGATATTATCACAATCAATTATATCATAAAACTTTGCAAATTTCCATAGTTATTTGATTTTTTGTCCAATTTCGTTAAATGTGCATATATTAAACGTTTTCTAAATGTGCATGATTAACAACGAGATTGTTATTTAGTATGTTTTGTACTATAACAAGGGCTTGAAATTATATGGATATACAAAAATTTCTGATTTCCGATTTTTTCTTTGTCTTTTGTAAACAAAATAGTTGACTTTGACATTTTACTGTGATATAATAATTGATACAAAGATGTGATGAATAACTATATTTATTTGCTGAATGCGCATTGATTATGTATTGAACCGGCATTTGATAAAGTTATTAAATCGCATCATGATCCCAGCCGGAAGGAACCGGCAATTATAACAGACAGGAGTGGTTTTAAACATGAATGAAAAGATGAAGGGACAGAAAATCGGTACCAGATTAGGTATCACTACAGCCATTGCGGTGCTTTGTGCGGCACTTATAGCATTTCTGGCTACGTTTTTCCTGCTGAGCAGGATAATCGATACCCATGTAAACAATACCGCAGCGGTAAACGGTACATATCTGGAGGGCGAGATCGATCATATGGGTAAAGAGCTTACCCTGACGGCAAATATATTTGCTTCCGATACGGTAGTTGCAGGAGCAATACAGAGAGGCGACAGAGCCGGTCTGCTGAATCATACACAACTATTGTCAGAATATATATCTCTTCCTACCAACAATATCACATATCTTAATATGGAAGGTACGGTAATCGCCCGTTTTGCCGATCCGGATAATTACGGCGATTCTATGGCAGAAAAGGATTTCTTTGCAGAGGCATCTAAGGGCAAGCAGGTCCTGGGTCTTGAATCTACCAAAAAAATACCTCTGGGTATGAGAGCTACTATGCCTGTTGTAAGTACTAACGGTTCTCCCGTGGGTGTCATCACTGTTACCTTCGATCTTGCAAATAATGATTTCCTTAAAGGCATGATGGATGATAATACCGAGGCATTTTCAATATTTGCGGGCAATACTATTATAGCATCCACCATTGAGGAGTATGTGGGAGCTCCCATGGAAGCAGAGCAGGAAGAAAAGATACTCAAAAACGGCGAGATCATGACATTCAAGGCAGATCTTAATAACGGAAATAAGTTTAATATATGTATGGGACCTCTTAAAGACAATGCCGGCAACATAATGGGTGCGTACTTCGCAGGTGTGGATATCGAGGAGGACAGCACACAGGAAATGATCGCCATATTTGTTGCAATGGGTATCTGTGTTCTTGCAGTTGTAGTTGCAGTTCTCGTTGTTATCATGATAACAAGAAAGCACGTTGTAAGACCTATCGCTTCACTGGTCGATGTTGCAACAGAAATGTCCAAGGGTAATCTGAGTGTTGAGGTTACTACTAAAGAGGGCGGCGAGATCGGCGTTCTTGGTGCTGCACTTCAGGATGTTATATCCAAATTGCAGGTATATATCGGTGATATATCCGAAAAGACCACGGAAATGGCAAACGGCGACCTTACATCAACAATAACCCGTGAGTACATCGGTGATTTCTCAAATATCAAGACATCTATCAATCATATTGCAAGCTCACTTAATAATACGCTTTCATCTATCAATATCGCAGCCGAGCAGGTAAATGCAGGTGCGGATCAGGTTGCTAATGCGGCTCAGTCCCTGTCACAGGGTGCTACAGAGCAGGCTTCCTCCATACAGCAGCTTTCCAGCTCTATCATGTCTGTATCCGATCAGGTAAGCGAGACAGCAAAGAATGTCAATACTGCCGGCGATTATGTATCGCAGTCTGAAAGAGGTATTGAGAACAGCAGCAGATACATGGATCAGATGATGCAGGCAATGAACGACATCAGCGAATCCTCTGCACAGATCAGCAAGGTAGTAAAGGTTATAGATGATATCGCATTCCAGACAAATATCCTGGCTCTGAATGCAGCAGTTGAGGCTGCCCGTGCAGGCGCAGCAGGTAAGGGCTTCTCGGTAGTTGCTGACGAAGTAAGAAACCTGGCTTCCAAGTCGGCAGAGGCTGTTAAGCAGACAACTGTACTTATTGACAGTGCGGTATCAAGTGCTCAGAAGGGTGTTGAGATCGCAGGTCAGACATCTGAGGCTCTTGAATCTGTAAAGACACAGTCACAGCAGATCGTGGATATCATCCAGAAGGTACAGAAGGCTTCCAACGAACAGGCAGAGGCTATCAACCAGATCACTATCGGTGTAGAGCAGATAAGCTCGGTAGTACAGACAAACTCTGCTACATCGGAAGAGTCAGCAGCTGCCAGTGAGGAATTGTCAGGTCAGGCTCGTATGCTCCAGGATGAAGTATCACGCTTCAAGCTGGGAAAGGAAGCAGCAGCACCCTCAGGCAATTCGGCTCCCTTCGTTCCTGCTGAAAACAATATTTACCCCGACAGCATGGGCGCACCCGATATGAGCGGATTCAGCATCGACCTTGACAGCGACAAGTACTGATGCAAAAATAAAGACATATTCATATTATAATAATATAACAAAAAATGCGGATGTCATGAACGGCATCCGTTTTTTATTTAACAAAATTAATTTTACAAATAGGTTTTGTTGCAATTGTGCATTTTTAACAGAAATGCAGGTCACATTTAAAACCTATTGACAAATAGACGAAATCATGATATAATATATATATCTTGTAAGGGAATACAAGCACAAAGAAAAAAGGAGTTGTAAATTTTATGAACAAAAAAAGGCAAAAAATTGGTACACGGCTTGCGATAGTTGTTGCGATTGCAGTA
>CACZQG010000048.1 GCA_902783235.1 uncultured Ruminococcus sp. | reverse complement strand
GCCAGTATTCCTGCACCTTCCCTCCTTGAATTTCAGCATTTATTCTTCGCATAAATCTTCAAGATTTAATTGGGACATCAATAATAAATGTCATTTTCCCATTGACAGTATTTTTGACATTTACTATAATCATATGCATATTTTTGCCATCTGCGCCCTATAATATCCATATCACCTAATATGGAGGCAAAATTTATGGATATCACAGACATCAAAATAAGAAAAACCATAACTCAAGGCAGGCTTCGTGCCATTGTATCCATCACCCTGGATGATACCTTAGCGGTACATGATATAAAGATAGTCCGGGGGGATGAACGCCTGTTTGTTGCAATGCCCAGCCGTAAGGATGAAAGCGGAGTATTCCGTGATATCGTCCACCCTATCTCACCTGCGGCACGGCAGGAGATAGAGGAAGAGATACTTGACGCATACAGCCGTCATTTAGCCATTATAGAGGCGGAGCAATCTGTCAATTCATAGCAGGAGATCGCTGTATGAGGAGAGCATTGCTCTCCCATATAGCATAATTCCCAACTACTCAAAAGTGTGAGCTCGTCTCAGTCACACGCCCACTCTCATTATAGAGCAATAGGCTTTCATAATGCCTATCTGTGTTTTTGAGTCAGCGATCTCTCCATCCAACACCATTCGGTATGCTTTTTCAAGTGGGATCTTCACCACATCCAGAAATTCATTTTCATCCAGATCCTGCTCCTTATACTCCAGCTCAGTGGCAAGATACATATGGATGACCTCACTGACATATGCCGGGGTAGGTATCACCTCACCCATATAGGTATATCTTTTACAGGTACAGCCTGTCTCCTCCAGCAGCTCTCGCTTTCCACAGTCATAGTGCTTTTCACCCGGCTCCAGCTTGCCTGCCGGGATCTCCAGCATTACTCTGCCATGGGGATATCTGTACTGCTTTACCAGCAGGACCTCAGCCTTATTATTTATAGGCACCACCGCAACGCCGCCGCTGTGGATCACGACCTCTCTGTCTGCTTCCTTTCCGTTTTCCAGAAGCACCTTATCACGAACAACATGGATTATCTTTCCATCAAAGATAGTTTCTCCCGAAAGCTTTTTTTCTTCAAGATGCATTATCGATCCTCTCCTTTATGTTCCTTTACCTTTCCGTTCAGATATATCATCTCTACCGAGCAGGAATAGTCACCGTAATCGGGATCATCAGGATATTTTTTCCTGCGTCCGGATATTATCATATATGCAGCCAGTAATGCTATTCCCGCAAGTGATACCACAAAGCCCGTAGTCAGTCCCGGAGTGTCATACTCAAATGTGATATGATTTTCTCCGGCATCTGCTTTAACAGCCATAAAGCCGTAATTCGCCTTTACTATCTCTGCCGGCTCACCGTTTACATATGCCTTCCAGCCCTTATCATAGGGAACGCTGAAAAATACCATTTTCTCAGTATCCAAACTGATATTGGCACTAAAGCCCTCGGAATCATATTCAAAATCTGTACAGGATTCATTTTTGCGGTCATTGCAGTCACTGAGATATGTCTTTTCATCCAGTCCGATCAGCATATCCATAGGAAGCTGGGTAATGACATTTTTATATTTTTCCGCCATATCATCAGGCATTACCAATGCACGAAGAAGTGAGCGTTCTCTCACCTTTTCCGTGTGATTCTTAGTCTCCTTTTCAGGCAGACAATAGTCATAGGCAAAACCCATAGGGACATAGTATTTGTTTTCGTAAACGTAAAAATCATTCTGTCGGTTCATATATTCAAAACCCGGAAGGTCTATCTTATATTTATAGTCCTTTTCCTTATCGGTGTACAGCTTATCAAAGTAATACTTTACCGAAAAAAGTCCACGAAGCGTATAGTCCTCTATAGGTGCACGGGATGCCACATCACGTGTTATGCCCACATTGGGATAAAACTCCATGATGCCTTCGGATACAGTACTCTGAAAAGCTCTCATGGTGGGGTATTTCCAGAACATAGGATAATTGTCAAAGTTTTCGGAAATATCCAGTCTGAAAAACTCTCCTTCCCTTTCCTCCAGCTGTATGTTATCTCTGCCGTATATGCCGTTCTGAATATAGGTATACGGGTAGCTGCCGAAGGTAACACCAAAGTATACTACCGATGCAGTACACACTCCGGAACCGATCACAACTGCAAGAAGGGCTTTTTTAAGATGATCCTTCCCCTCCCGGCGCATATTGTCTATAAGCCAGAGTATCACAAGACCCAGCATGGATATAGCCCATACTATCCAGAAATGCTCAGGATAGTTGGCAAACTCAAAAAATTCCACATCTCCCTTGTCATTTTTAGTTGGGAGGAAGAATATGGCAGCCATAAGCAGCATAAATATGCCGCAGATCCTGATTCCTCCTTTTATGTCCGTCTGCTTATCCTCAATTGCTTTTGAAGTCATCATCGCCATAATGAGTATAGGCATATAGAACCATCTTGCATAATAGGAACTGTTAAAGGTGTAGAACATACTGTTGAGTATCGGTATAAAAGCACATATCATACACACTATGATAAGCTTTACCGACCAGTGCTTACGCCTGCTCCTCCAGAAGGCTATAACACCTGCCATGGAAAACACCGGCAGATATCCGCCAATGGATGACCATTTAGCGCCATCGGTACTGAAAAGATTGGGTCTTGCCGGCACGTCAGGTATCATAAAAAAGCTCTGGATAATATGCCAAAGTCTTGTTCTGTCACTGTAAGTCACCATGTCAAGACCGTACATACGCTCATTTATTCTATAGTTGCCCAGTATTCCCAGAGCGGCAGGAAGAAGTATGACCATTGCAGCCATAACACCCAGTATCGCCTCAATTGCAATACGGATAAACTTGATCCATGTTATTTTAAAATCAGGAGCCTTCAGACGAGTGAGTATATAAATAATTACAAATACCGCCTGCCCTGCAAAGAAGAAATAATTGAGTATACCCATCACGGCAACGGTTATGCCGAAAAATCCACGGCGGTCATTATTCACATTTTCCTCCAGTGCTATGAGCATCAGAGGAAACAGTGCTGTCACATCCTGAAAATGGTTGAAAAATATATTAAAAAGCTGGAATCCTGAAAACGCATATAGCATTCCGCCTATCATTGCCGCATTTCTGCTTTTGACAAACCGCTTTATAAAGGCATACCCTGTCAGCGCAGCAATACCATGCTTTACAGCCAGGAGCAGCGGCATGAGAAATACCACAAAGGCATTGGGGAAAGGAAGTGTCAGCCAGAAAAATGGACTTCCCAGCAGATAAAAGGAATATGAACCCACAAAATTCGAGCCAAGATCTGTATACCAATCCCAGCCCAGCCCTTCATTTTTAACAAAATCCTGAGCGTGAACATAAAAGGGTATCTGCTGTGAATTGTAATCACCATAGTAAATGTAATAGCCCCCTGTAAACAGGATTATAGGGAGTATCACTATAAACATGGTCAATGAACCCATAAGAAATACTTTAAGATATTGTTCATTTTTTATCCTTTGGGATAAAACACTTTTTTTCATCATTATTATTTTCCTTTCGACGGAACACAACGGGAGATGTTGAATATAATACTAACAGCGAATATGAAGATACTGTAGAGCATCTCCAAAAAAGGATGTGCCGGGATCCTTGGCGGCAGAGAGCATCAGAGATGACCTGTATGTACCGGATATGTCAAACGGCTCAGCAAAGATCAGATGTCTACAATATTGGTGATCACACCCTGGGGCAGAAGGTCGATAACTCCGAAGGACTGCCTTTTGCCGTCACGGGGCTTTGAAACACTGCCGGGATTCAGTATATACAGACCGTTGTCATATTCGCTGTAACGAGCGTGAGTATGCCCGAAAAGCAGAATGTTGGCACCCTGCTGACGTGCCTGCTGCTTTAATGGCTCCAGGGAATGCTTAACGCCGTGATTATGCCCGTGAACTGCCAGTATAACATTTTTATCATCGGGAGATATCAGCAGCTCCTGAGGAGATATGGAAGCCAGATCACAGTTACCCCGTACATGATATATCTGCTTATCGGGGTTTGCGACGCAGAT
>CACZQG010000047.1 GCA_902783235.1 uncultured Ruminococcus sp. | reverse complement strand
TGCCCTTGGGGTACGCCAGTATTCCTACACCTTCCCTCCTTGAATTTCAGCATTTATTCTTCGCATAAATCTTCAAGATTTAATTGGAACATCAATATTAATACCGGAGCAGCAGCTTAGTACAGATACACATTTACTATATATCATGCATAACTTTATAAACTTATGCCTTCAAATTTTAAACACTGTAAACATTGAAATCTGAAAATTATATGTAAAGCTTGTAATTTCATAATAAATATGGTATAATGGTAAAGAATTAATTTTAAGACGATTAAGAAACGGTTACAGAGAGGTTACAGAAAGGAGAATTTCAATGACCGAGCTAAAGAGCTTTAAAATTGCTATTGCAGCATTATCAGCATCTTTATGCCTTACAGGATTAACATCAATAAATGGCACAGCAGGACTTTCAACATACAGTATTACTGCTGACGCAGCCGAAATATATGTACCAAGACTTACAGCACCCTCTACCAGCAGCAAGTATTATACCTCGGACAACCCCTTCTATAATGCCGGCTATGGTATGCCTAACTGTACCTGCTATGCATGGGGCAGAGCTTATGAGCTTCTGGGAAAAAAGCCGAATCTATGTGAAGGTAATGCTGATGCGTGGTACGGCTATAACAAAAGCGGAAGCTACTATTCCTACGGTCAGGAGCCAAAGCTGGGTGCTATTGCCTGCTGGTCAGGACAGCACGTTGCTGTGGTCGAAGAAATAAACGGCGATACCCTAACGATCTCTCATTCCAGTTGGGGCGGTCCCTATTTCAAGACCGATACGGTCAACAAAAACAATATGGAAAATATTACTTCCGGATTCCAGGGATATATCTATATCGGAGACTGGGAGGATGAGGCATCCAAACCCAAGGGTCATGTTATGACCGAATCCGAGGCAGGCGGCGAGACTATCCCATCCGGTGACTACTGGATCAGCAGCAAGCTTAAAACCGGATACTTCTTAGATCCCGAATCAGGCTCTAAAATACCTGCTACTGACGGCGCAGCTGTTCAGATGTACAATTATAGCTCCTGTGCTCCAAATGTACAGGACACCTGGACACTGGAATACCTTGACAACGGCTTTTACAGGATCAAACAGAAGGATACAAATATGTGTCTCTCTGTTGAGAAAAGTGCCATTTATCTGGACTCTGCAATAATCATGACCACTAAAAGCAGTGCTGCAGGTCAGCAGTGGTCAATAGAAAGAGACAGCAGCGGCGGATTCAATATACAATCACGCTGCAACGGCGGATATCTTAACGTTAAAGGCTCTTCCGTCACATCCGGTACAGCTTTACAGACATCTGAGACTTGTAAAGCCACATCTCAGAAATGGAACTTTGTTCCCTACGGTTCCTCAATCTTCAAAGGCAAGGGAACAGAAGCAGAGCCATATCAGATCAGTTCCGCAAAGGATCTGAGAGCTATGGCTACTTTAATAAACGATGATGTTTCGGCACCTTCCTATTACAATAAATACTATACTCAGACAGCAGATATTGACCTGGGGAACAGCAATTTCATTCCTATAGGCACACGCAACGGAAATAATACCGGAATGGGCTTTAATGGCGTATATAACGGCGGTGAGCACTCTATAAAGGGTCTTTACGTTGAAAGACAGGGTGACTATAACGGTCTCTTTGGCTGGTCAAACGGAGGCATAATTTCCGATCTCAGCGTATACGGAAATATCAACTGTCCCGACGGTGTTCGCACAGGTGGTATTATTGGCAGCATGGGAAGCCCGAACGCTAAATATATCAAAAACTGTTCCTTTACAGGTACTATCAAAGGTAAGGTTTATACAGGCGGTATCGTAGGGGAAATGTGGGCATCAGGAATGATAAAATCCTGCTATTTTAACGGAAATATTACCGAGACCTCCGGCAAAGGCTACTCAGGAGGCATTGTGGGCTTTGTTTCCCACGGCTGGGAGGACAATACATATAATGTGACTGTAAGAAACTGCTACGCCGCAGGCAGCTCCGCTGACCTTATGGGCGGCATAATCGGATTCTTTGAGACAATAACTCCCGGAGACCTGATAATCAAGGATAATTATTATCTTAACACAATGGCAAAAAGCGGTATAAACGGAGACTATACCGGAGGCTGTCAGGGAATTGACAGTTCTCTCATGAGAGAGATCGACATGAATATGAGTGTTCCCTTTATACACAATGATTCACTGCTTTACAATGACGGCTATCCTATTTTTGAATGGCAGGCAAAAGAGATCGAGCTGGTAGGAGATATTGACGGCGATGGCGTTGTTACCGAAAAGGATGTTCTCCTTATGAAGGACTGGCTGCTGAAATTAAGCAACAGCGGCAGCATTTCAACAACAGCTAATGTGGATATCAACGGTGATGGTAAAGTAAACGTTGCGGATCAGCTTGTTATCAAAAGAATACTTGATGCAAAAAAGAACTGACATTATATAATACAGCAGCACCCTGCAGGATCTGATCTGTAGGGTGCTGTTTTATTGTTTTATAATGAATAGGTCGCTTTTTGAAAAAAGCTCTGCAAAAACTTTTAGTTTCGCTCATATTTCTTGCGTTAGGCAGTGGTGAGCCCGAAGAGCAGCTATAAGGCGTAAACAACTTTATTGATCCCCCAACTAAATCTTGAATTTTCTGCTTGTCTAAATACTGAACTTCTGCGTCGGAAAGGCTTGAAATATGCCAGCAT
>CACZQG010000046.1 GCA_902783235.1 uncultured Ruminococcus sp. | reverse complement strand
GCCAGTGTTTCACCAAATCTTTGATTTGGATAGAAATGCAAATGCCCTTGGGGTACGCCAGTATGCCTGCATCGATTTTGTACAATCTAACGAAAAATCTGACTTCGCATCTGACGTACAATCCTTGTGCGGTATTGCCTTAATGAAACACTGGCGTATGACGTGCAAAGCTGCTAAACAGTTTTTGTGCGGTGCTGCCTTAATTATATACTATTCATCTAATCGGGTTAAAAAGAGCAAAACAAAAGAAATACTCCTTTGTTTTGCTCTTTAAAGGCAATGGATCAATGCTTGTTCCTGTTATTCCTGCCATTTTTATTATTTCCATTATTGTGGGTATTCCGGGATCTTTGCTGGTTCTTAGATGCATTTCTTCCTTTGCCGTATCTGCTGCTTTTAGAATTCTTATCCGTTTTTTTCTTCTCAAACTCCTTTTGCTCACGAGTATATCTGGTATCCGGCTGAACCAATTTTCCCGCACCATGTCCAATAAGGTCACGCCGTCCGGCTTTTATAAGTGCCTCTATCACCCTGCGTTGATTTTCCGGCTTATAATATTGAAGCAGTACTCGCTGCATGGCTTTGTCCGAAGGATCTTTGGCAACATAAACCGGTTCAAGAGTGTAAGGATCCAGTTCAGTATAGAACATACACGTGGATATTGTGCCGGGGGTGGGGTAAAAATCCTGTACCTGTTCCGGGTGTATCTTGTTTTCCTTCAAAAACAATGCAAGTTCCACCGCATCGGCAAGGGTCGAACCGGGATGTGATGACATAAGATAGGGCACAAGATACTGCTCCTTACCTATTCTCCCGGTTATTTTGTAAAACTTGCTCTGAAACCTCTTATAAGCTTCAATATGCGGCTTTCCCATTTTGTCAAGCACTGCCGCTGAGCAATGCTCGGGAGCAACTTTTAACTGACCGCTGATATGATGCTCTATAAGCTCGTTCATAAATTCTTCGTTCTTATCCTCAATAAGATAATCATATCTTATGCCCGAACGTATGAAAACACGTTTTACCTTTGGCAATGCTCTGAGCTTTCGCAGTATAGAAAGATATTCCCGGTGATCCACATTCAGGTTTTTACACGGCTTTGGAGCAAGACACTTTTTCCCTTTACAAAGTCCATGCTCCAGCTGCTTATCACATGATGGCCCCCGAAAGTTTGCTGTAGGTCCTCCCACATCATGTATATAACCCTTGAAATTATCCATCTGAGTAAGCAATTTTGCTTCCTTAATTATAGACTCCTGACTTCGGCAGGTAACACGTCGTCCCTGATGAAGGGCTATGGAGCAAAAATTACAAAAGCCGTAGCATCCACGATTATGAGTAATGGAAAACTGTACTTCCTTGATGGACGGTACTCCCCCATCCTTTTCATAGCATGGATGATAATTTCTTTCATAGGGCAGAGAAAACACAAGATCCAGTTCTTCGGTAGTCAATGACCTGGCAGGCGGGTTCTGCACAAGCATCTTGTCACGCTGACGCTGTATGATCGTTTTGCCATACACCTCATCCTGCCAGTCATACTGTATTCTGCAAGCCTTGGCATACTGCCTCTTATCGGATAATACCTGGTCAAAGGAAGGACACTGCACTGCACCGTAAGGGGTATCCTTCGGGTCGCAAAGATAACAGGTACCACGTACATCATGTATGGTATGAACATCCTCTCCGGCTGCAAGCCTGTCTGCAATCTCGATAATAGAATGCTCCCCCATACCATACATAAGTATATCGGCATCCGAATCTGCAAGCACCGACTCCATAACCGTATCCTTCCAGTAATCATAATGTGCAAAACGGCGCAAAGAGACCTCAAGACCGCCGCACAGCAAAGGTATTCCGGGAGCAGCTGCACGGCACATTTTGCAATAGACCGTAGCTGCTCTGTCAGGTCGCTTCCCTGCTCTGCCGCCGGGGGAATAAAGATCATCCGAACGTTTTTTCTTTGCGGCAGTATAATGTGCCACCATAGAATCAATATTTCCTGCTGTTACCAGCCATGCCAGACGGGGCTGTCCCAAACAAAGTACGCTGTTCGGGTCGTGAAAGTCCGGCTGGGGTATGATACCCACAGTATATCCGTGGTATTCCAGCAGTCTTGAGATAATAGCTGCTCCGAAGCTGGGATGATCCACATACGCATCTCCTATAACATAGACAAAATCAAGCTGTTGTATGCCACGCTGCTGCATATCCTGTTTTGATATAGGCATAAACGCCATTATTATACCTCCTGTTCTGACTTGAATACACTTATTTATAATAATCTGCTGTGAACCTACGGGACAACTTTTGCGGTCATTACTGTGGAAAACACACTTAAATATACTAAAATACCTGATCTGGCTGTATAATCCACCGCACATTTTCACGGCATATTATTAATATACAATTAAATTCATCTTTTTCTTATCCTGTCAAATAAGCTTTCTTTAAAATCAATATCAAAAAAAATGCTTACTCATTCAGATAAGTTATTGCTCATTCACTTGCCTTTTGGGGATAAATGTAAAACAGCATTCATCTTAGTTAAGGCAACACCGCACAAAGACCGCTTGGAAGCTTTGCACGTCATCCGCCAGTGTTTCACCAAATCT
>CACZQG010000045.1 GCA_902783235.1 uncultured Ruminococcus sp. | reverse complement strand
TGAGAAGGATTATTATTATCTTATGCTTAAAAACCGTGAGGATGCTGTTCACTCTGAGCTTTATGAGGAAAGCAGAAGGTATTTTGAGGAAAAATACGATAATATAGCATGGTCAAGCTATCCGAATATAGATCATGAATCAAGAGAAAATGAAATGGGTGAGCTTTTAGTCCCGCTGGAAATAGAACAGCCCCTGATGAATGCTATGGAGCGCAATTACAAGATCAGCAGAAACGAATTCTTTATCACTGTTGCGGCTTTGGCGATCTCTGCTTACAACCATACCAATGACATAAAGCTCTCATGGATCTATAACGGACGTGAGGACGTAAGAATGATGAATAGTGTGGGACTCATTTTCCGTGATCTTCCCATTGGAATCCGTTTTAATGACGATGAGGTAATAAGAAACGTATTCTTTGATGTTCATGATCAGGTGCAGAAGGGCATTCAGTACAGTTGTTACCCTTATGTTGATATGCATAACCAGGTAGCACAGGGAGAATGTGCATACCTTCTTTACCAGCAGGATATAAGAGATATGAAGGGGCTGGAAGGCTTTGATATTACACCTGTTGATGTGCGTCAGAATCAGGCTGCTTCTCAGACAATACTTGATATGGAGATCCTGGACGGTGAGGACGGTCTTGAGCTTATGATCGACTTTGCTGCCAGCCGCTATGAAGAGGCAAGTATTGAAAAGTTCAAGGATATATTTGTGAAGATCGCACAATCCATAGTCTCTCATAATCCTAAGAAGGATATTACTATCGGAGAGATCAAGAATAAGATCAAGGATAAGAAGTCTCTATTCCAGCTCGTAAACGGTATATTCTCAAAGAAAAAATAAGAACAGGGGTGATAAGCTATGGAACAGGATCAGGAGCTGGGACAGAATTTCAATTTCGGTTCTCTTTTTAAATTTGTCGCTCCGAGTATATTTACTTTTGTTTTCATTTCCATATATCAGATGGTAGACGGCTTGTTTATTGAATGGTATGTGGGAGAAATGGCAATTTCGGCAATCAATCTTTATTTTCCCATAATAAGTCTGTTTATAGCTGTGGGAGTAATGATCGGAACAGGCGGTAATGCGGTCATTGTTAAAAAAGTTGGAGAAGGCAGGCATCGGGAAGCCGGTGAAACATTTTCCCGTGTAATTATATTCACACTTATAATGGGTGCATTATTTACTGCCATATGTCTGATATTTGCGGATCCCATTATGAGACTTTGCGGTGCAACGGATGGAAATATCGAATACCTGCGACCCTATTACATGATAATGTGTACCTTCTCTATTGCCATACTGCTCCAATCCGAGCTTGGTATACTTATAATCGGTGAGGGCAAAACAGTGGTAGCGGCAGTTGTTATTATGATAGGCGGAGTCCTTAACTGCGGTCTTGACTATCTTTTTATGAATGTTTTTCATATGGGAATCAAAGGTGCGGCAATAGCAACTGTCATAGGATATTGCAGTACAATTGTCTATGCAGTGTGGTTTTATGTAATTGCTAAAAAAAGCTCCTATAAACTGGAGTTTACCAAACCTGATATGAAGGAGATAGGGCAGATATGCTTTAATGGCTCGTCTGATATGGTATCAAATCTTGCCCAGGGAGTGACGGTTCTGTTTATGAACCATCTTGCTTACCGCTGCTTTGGCGAGGTAGGCGTTAGCGCACTGGCGGTGGTAACTTATGTTCAGGTGCTTATAATGATGATATTTATGGGATTTACCTCCGCTGTTGAACCTATATTCTCTTACCACTACGGAAGCGGCAATACAGATATGAGAAAAAAGGTTTTCAAGCTCAGCATGATATGGAGCTTGATAATAGGTGCCGTGTCAATGGCTTTGCTGTATCTGCTGAGGGAACCGGCGGTGGGGATATTCTTCACCAGTGATTCGGAATGCTATGACATTGCTCTTGACGGATTTGTGCTTTCACTTCCTGCAAGTATTTTTGTAGGAATAAACATATTCGGCTCGGGTCTGTTTACTGCTTTTTCAAATGGTTTGGTATCGGGAATGCTTTCTTTTGTCAGAACATTTCTAATATTGACAGCTTGTCTGTATGGCATGACCGCTTTATTCGGCGGTACAGGACTATGGCTTGCATGGGCGGTTGCCGAGCTGCTGAGCGTGGCAGTGACTCTTTTGACGCTGTGGCATTACCGTAAGCGCTATCAATACATGAATTAAAGCAAATACCGTACAAAGATTTTCTTTGTACGGTATTAACTTAAAGAAAGGAAAATGGGATGAAAACGAGAAAAAGACGACATAAGCTAATGATACAAATGAGTATCATAGCTGTTCTTATCTTTATAGTTACACTTTCTTATATAATAGTATCTGACTATTATATTACACGAAACGCCTATTTGTCTTCAAAGAATGAGATGATGGAGCGTGACATGAAAATAATGCGTAATGATCTTCAGAGTGTTCCAAGCTTAGATTGGTTTTTGGGATATCTGGAGGATCATGAGTCGGATATCACACGAGAGCTTACACAGGAGGAAAAGAAGATCGAATCCTCCAAAGCTTTTGAAAAGTATACCACTGATCTGATTGTCAATAAAGTTTCTCCAAAATCAGATGATGACAGCCTATATCAATTATTATATGCAAGGGCTTTATATAATATTATTTTTATTTCTATGGAGTCAAGGATCCAGTTAAACTATAGTGAGATAAATTTTACACACATAATAGATGAGAATAATGAATACATGATATGCGGTGTTACACAGGATACCAGAATAGAAGATAAGTATAACTCCGGGCTGGGCTATGTATTTTTCCATGATGATTCTGAAAACAGTTCACTTAAAAGACTATATTCGGGTGAGCTTGACAACAGTACTAAGATCATGTATGAACCATATTACGACTCCGAAGATGATAAATATTATTATATAGGTTATACTTCAATAACAACTATCGGGAATGATAGATATGTGGAATCTGTTGTGTATGACTGGACAGACTATCACGGCCAGCTTATCAAAACTGCCATTTCTTCTATAATTACAGGCTTTATCATACTGGTAGTGATATATACTGCTCTTGTTCTTTTGCTGTACTTCAAAGCTGTTTCACCGATCCAGAAGATCACATCTGCCATTTTACAGTATATGGAGGATAAATCCAGTACAGATGTTTCAGATAAGATGGACAGTATAAAGGTGAAAAATGAGATAGGTGTCCTTGCTCATAGCTTTTCCGACCTGACAACGGAGATAGAAAGGCACACCAGCGATATACTGCGTCTTAACGGTGAAAAGGAGCGTATGGAGGGTGAGCTGAGTATTGCTGCTAAGATACAAGCGGATGCTCTTCCAAGATCATTTCCTCCATTTCCTGACAGGAAAGAATTCGATATCTATGCTTCCATGACACCGGCAAAGGAAGTAGGCGGCGATTTCTATGACTTTTTCTTTATAGATCAAGACCATTTTGCTATGGTTATGGCTGATGTTTCGGGAAAAGGAGTTCCTGCGGCACTCTTTATGATGACAGCTAAAACGCTTATTAAAAATCGTGCCCAGATGGGAGAATACAGTCCGTCAAGAATACTCATGGATGTAAATGACCAGCTCTATGATGAGGATGGAGCAGGAATGTTTGTAACGGTATGGCTGGCTGTAATTGATCTTACAACCGGAAAGGGAATGGCTGCAAATGCAGGACACGAACATCCTGTACTAAAGCGCAACGGCGGCAAATTTGAGATGATAAAGTACAAGCATTCACCAGCGGTCGCTTCAATAGACAGCATACGTTTCAAGGAGCATGAGTTTGAAATGGCTCACGGTGACACTGTATTCATGTATACCGATGGTGTTCCCGAGGCAAACAATAAGGAAGATCAGCTTTTCGGCAATGAAAGAATGATAGATGCCCTTAATATAGATCCTGATGCTTCCGATGAGAAGCTTCTGAAAAATGTTAAACAGGCTGTGGATGAGTTCGTAGGTGATGCTCCGCAGTTTGATGATCTTACAATGCTGGGCTTTACCTATTACGGTAAGGAGGGGAAAAATGATAGAGCTTAAATTAAAGGCTGTTGATGAGAACCTGCTTACTGTACTTGATACGGTGAATGAAATGATCTCAGGCTGCGCCGATAAGGTGAGAAGACAGATATCCATTTCTGTTGAGGAGATATTTATTAATATCGTACACTATGCGTATCCCTCAAATGATGATAAAGGGGAGATACTGGTGAAATGCGATGTTTGCGACGGTATAGCGGATATTTCATTTCAGGACAGCGGTATCCCATATGATCCTCTTAAAGCTTCTTCGCCTGATATAACTCTCTCAGCTGAGGAACGGCAGGTAGGTGGATTGGGCGTATTTATGGTGAAAAAGAATATGGATGAGGTTTTTTATGAGTACAGGGATGGTAAAAACATCCTTACTATGAAAAAAAGACTGTGACAGATAACAGCAGGCAGAGCTTTAATGCTTAGGAGTAAAACCGCACAATGTTTGTGCGGTTTTTTACATATCCGATCAAAATGTATATTTCAAATCATTGTATGTTTAGGTATTTGGATAGAAACACAAATGCCCCATGGGCACAAGTATTCCTGCGTCTTTATGCAATGTTTAATTGAGTGGGGGACAAGGGTACAGATTTTTTGTGTATTTTTGAAAATAATATTACAAACGTGCAATACAAACTCTTTATTATAGTGTACAATAATAGATATGAATGTCATTGTCATAATGAACAATAATGATTTTGACATTATTACAATTCAGCAAAAAAGTAATAGCTATGAAAGGAAGTGCCTATATGCGTTTCAAAAAAATCCTTGCTGCGATAATATCATCAGTAATGCTGCTTACGTTCTTTACAATACCTGAAATAAGCGGTAAACAAGAAAGTGATAACATGACAGTGTCCGCAGCATCAAATTTGCGCAGACCAATCAACAATCAATCACCTGCCTGGATAGTACATATTGATTCCTGGAACTATCCCGATCCGGAAAAGATAATCGAGCTTGTTCCTGAGGATATCCTGCCGTATGTTATATTCAATATATCCCTTTCCATTAACTGGGACAGTACTCAGCATAAATGGAAAATGGTACAGGATGGTAAAGAATGCGCCCGTTCATGGATGAGAGCTTGCGCTGCAAAGGGCGTGTGGACTATGATACAGCCTGCCAGCGGCGGACAGTGTCATTTCCCTGACTATAAGGCAACTGATGACCTTGACAATACGATTTTCGGTGAATTTTTCAAGGAATACCCCAATTTCCTGGGTTACAACTACTGTGAACAGTTCTGGGGATTTTCTCAGCCGGATTTTCCTGTCACCTTCCAGCAAAGATATGACCATTTCTCCGCACTTTTAAAGCTTTGCAACAAGTACGGCGGTTATCTTGATATCAGCTGGTGCGGAAATCAGTGGGGTCAGGCACTTAATCCCATTGCCATGCTGAAAACCAATTCCAATTGGGAAAAGGCTTGCCGTGCTTATGCTCAGAACTATATATTAGAGGAGAAATATACACAAACGGGGTACATTTCAGATGTGGAAAGTCAGGTTTACGGTATGTTCCTGTCAGGCTATTGCGGCAATTTCGGTGTACGCTGGGATGATACCGGTTGGTCTGACTATCCCTGGAATGGCAGCGGTGATAAAAAGGATCAGTACCGACTTTCCACAAGTCTGCCTATATACTTTGAGCGAATGGCAATGAACGGTATGACGGTAATTGACGGTCCTGAGCTGGTATGGAACGACTGCATAAACGGTTTGTGGGATGCAACTGACAGTGAAGGCTATAAAATACGCCGCTGGGATTTTACAAAGCAGTGTAAAAACGTCAATGTAGACATAATGAGAAAATTTATGGATGGCACTATCAGAATCCCCGACAGAAATGAGGCGATAAGCCGTACTAAGATAGCAATTATACAGGATGTTTCATCGGGTAATGATGACAGTAAATATTGCTCTTATCCTTCCTTGTTTGAAGGACTTTACAGAAAGAGTACCGATGGAAACCTGCGTGACAACCATGATCCTTTCAAAAGTACAGGACGATATCAGACGATCCCTACTATATATGGATTTGCGGACAATGCTGCAAAGTCAATACCCGTTCAGGTAAAGCAGTCACAGATAAGCTCACGTTGGGGAACTATTGCCGCCAAGCAGGAGGAATTCAATAAATATTATCCCGGTGAAGCATATGCCAACTGCTTTGCTGAGCGAAATGAAAACACCTGGGTGACATATAATCCGAATAAAACCGGAAGTGATGCTGCAGGTGCAGAGCTTGATCTTAAATATAACACCTGTAAAACTCTGGATATCAAGCATATGCTTTATGGTTCAGCTGTAATAAATGAGTATTCAGATCATATTGATCTCTACATGAATAACTATGATGAAGATGCAGCTGCTACCCTTAAAACTGAAACTATTACTATAAAGGGGGCAGGTGTAAAGCCTACTTTTACCTATAAGGACAGAGGTGCAGATCAGACTGCAAGTGTACTTTCAGACAGCTGGAGCGGAGGAGTGTATACACTTACCGTAAAACATAACGGTCCTGTGGATATATCCATTAAATGCTCGGGAAGTGAAACAGGTAAGCTTACTTCATTCAAGAATGCGACCAGAAAGGCTCCCGCATTCCCATCTGCATATTCCGGTAAGCGTCAGTATGAAGCTGAAAACTTCGATATGAAGAATGTTGACGGCAATGTTACAAACGGCTGTAATAGTGATGTAACGAAATTTCATGGTATGGGATTTGTAAAATTCGGTACCAAAAATACTGCTGCGGTAAGAGATACTGTATATACTTCTAAAGAGGGTACATTCAAATGGACACTTCGTTATTCTGCACCGGGAAATGTAAACAGCACTGATCTGTATGTAAACGGTACGAAAGTAAAGACTCTTTCTCTTCCCGGAACATCAGGGTATAGTGACTGGAAAACCATAATGGAGACTATCTCTCTTAAAAAAGGAGATAATAAAATAGAGATCAGGGCAAATGCCGGCTCCTCAGTATCATTGTATCTTGATGAATTTACAGTAGAAGGAGATTTTGGTGCTGGCTCCGATCCTGTAGTAATTGAGCCGGCAGAGCCGCTGAATGGTGAGCTTATAAAGAACCTTATAGTTAACGACACTGAAAATGCAGCGGATTGGAGCATAGAGCCCTGCTTTGACACAAATGCTCTCATTTTTGGTGACAGAAATATTACTGCTGCAGATGTACCTGCTTATCTTGTTGGAACTGAATTGATCAGGACAGCCTGTGATTCTAAAATGTTTACAGAGGATCTGTGCAGCTTCAAAGCCAGCGGAAATATTGTATTATATGTAGCTCTTGATGAGCGTGTAGTACCTGCAAAGCCTGATTGGTTCAAAGACTGGACTGACACAGGTGACACTATGACTGCTTCAGGCGATCTTACTTTCAATATCTTCAAAAAAGAGTTCAGATCCGGTGACAGCATTACTCTTGGCAAGAATGGCGGTAATGGCGCAAATACAAATTATCTTGTATTTGCCGGCGGCAAAGATATATTTACAGCCGACAGAGCATATATGCTTAAAAATGTAAACAGCGGTATGTATATGGATGTTTCTCAGGACTCCAATGTTTGTCAGTCTAGGGCTGCCGTTCCTACAGCAAATAATATCTGGCGCATTGTTCCTGCCGGTGATGGGTACTATAATATAATTTCTGCCATAGAAGGCGGTAAAAAGTATGCACTTGATATCCGTGGAGCAGGTACAGATAATGGAACAAACATAGGAGTATACAACTTAAACAGCAATGATAATCAGAAATTCATGCTTACTATGAATGCTGATGGCTCTTACAAGCTTCATCCAAAGTCATCTATTGATAAAATTGCAGAGGTTGGAGGTGCTTCCAGGGAAGACGGAGCAAATATCCAGATATGGGAATTGACAGGCAGTAGCTGTCAGAATTGGGATATACTTAGCGGAAAGCTGGGTGAAACCGCAATTACAGTTCCTGCTGTTACTACAACAGCTGTGATCACAACAACAACAACTACTACTTCAACTGTCATTACAACACAAGCACCTGCAGTTACTACTAAGGTTGAACCTCAAAAGCTAAAGGGCGATGTTAACGGCGATAAAACAGTAGATCTTGCTGATCTTACAATGCTTGCCAAATGGCTGACTAAAAAGATAACCGTACTTGCCGATCCCGAAGCTGCTGATATAGACGGCAGCGGAACAATAAACATTATTGATATGATGCTTTTGAAGTCATATATGCTGGGCAAGTATAAACTTAATTGATACTATGCAATACTGCAAAATCTGTTAACTGATGTTTGTACGGTATTGCCTTAAAAAAGGATGCACTGTTTTGGTACAGTGCATCCTTTAAACATATACTTATGAAATGCCGCCAACATAAAATCAGCCTGCCCCATATGTTATACGGAGCAGACTGATCATGATGCTTTATTTTTTTATATGATGTGAAAGAACTATGATAAATCCGGTGGGTGACATCATTGCAGTACCTTTTCCTGACTTTGATTGTCCGATCTTATCGCCCTGAGTATTCTTAAATCCTCTTTTTACGAGAAAATCGTATGCTTCCTCAAAGTTGTCAACATTCATACGTATACACGCAACATCCTGGGGAAGGCGGTCTACATCAGAAATATCAACATGAAAACCATCTTCGTTTTTCATTCTAACGTGAGTGATATCCTCGTCGTTG
>CACZQG010000044.1 GCA_902783235.1 uncultured Ruminococcus sp. | reverse complement strand
TGTTC
This sequence comes from uncultured Ruminococcus sp., assembly GCA_902783235.1. Classification (GTDB taxonomy): domain Bacteria; phylum Bacillota; class Clostridia; order Oscillospirales; family Ruminococcaceae; genus Porcipelethomonas. Next base: position 4,247 of record CACZQG010000044.1, on the reverse strand, counting down.
GGACTGCAGGGGGCAAAGGTAGTATTTTCTCCTGTGAAAGAGGAGGGCTCCGTAGGAGTCTTCTCAGGCACCGGAACAGGCAAAACCTCTTCTATAGGGATACCCACATTACGCAGTTGGTCTGGCACCAGTTTCGTAATCGATATCTCCGGGGATATAAATAAAAACTGTCCTAATATACGAAATAAACTTATCTATGAGCCAGAGGATCCAGAATCACTATTATACAATGTCTTTGGCCTAATAGATGACATTGAGGATCCGAATGAAAAGGATGAAGCCCTGGCAGAATTGGTCCATCTGCTTGCACCAGATGATCCAAATCTAAGCGGAGCTGCAAAGTTTTTCTATGAAGGTGGACAGAACATTCTGCTTGCTGCATTTATCAGCTTTTATCATCAAAAAATGGATTTTATAGACATCTGCAAAAAGATAAATAACAGCAACTGGACCGACCTTTTTACAGATATAGACAAAACTGGATATGAAGCAGGCATTGCTTATCTTTCAGGCTTCGATCCAGAGAGAGCTACTGACAATGCCGGATGTATGCAGGACGCAAAAAAAAGGATCGAATTTTTCGCGACAAATCACAAGGTCGTCCGTTCTGTCGGACGACCAAAAGATAATCAGGAATATGTGGTCTCAAAGAAGATAGAAACACACAGCATCATGATAATAATCGAGGACGATAAGCTCGAATTATACAGTCCGCTCCTTAATCTGATCGTATCACAGCAAATGCAGTATATAAGTGCCCGCAAAGTAAAACCGGACAGTAAAAACATCCTGCTTTTTCTTGATGAATATGCGTCTTTGCGGATAAATAAGGATCTTATTTTAGCTGCGCTTCGCAAATACCGCAAAAAGCTCTGCAGGCTTCTTATCTGCACTCAGAACATCGCTGATCTGGATCTTTTATATGGACATGAAGCAACCAGGGCAATACTTGGTAATCTGAAATTCAAGGTCCTGCTTGGAGGACTCAACGAACCTGACAGTCAGAAGTATTTTGCAGAGCTTATTGGATTTAGGGACAAGAAAAAACACAGTACCTCAACTAATAGCACCACTGTTACAGATACTGAAAGTGAATCCCGTGAATACATAATAGAGCCTGCGGACCTGGACCGTCAGGGAGATGATACCGCAATACTTATCTACCAGGGCGGCAACAAGGGCTCATGCGGGCATCTTAAACTTAAGAAAAATTACTACTTCAAATAAAAAAGATGGTGATAGGCCGGACAGGCTTATCACCTCTTTTTTACAGTCAATATATCTTCTCGATTGTAAATGTTTCTCTTTCAGCAACAGCTGATGAATTTAGATTATTGAGCATGATTTCAGTATTTGCAGGATATATCTTATCTCCTATTATCCCTGCATACGTAAAATATCCTTCATCATTATCATAAGTAAGATAATGTCTCCGATTTGAAGTATCCCTGTAATAAATTCTGTATTTAAATTTTTGTGGATATATTTTTAAGATATATTCTACAGTATACTCACCATAACAAAGAGACACTATCTTATGTATCAGAGTTAATTCATCTGATATTTTACATTCTCTCAAAATCCCATCTTCGTTGGACTCATTATCACAGTATTTTTTTAGATCCAGCCTTTTATATGTATATATATCCGGTTCATTACATGATTTATCTGTGATGTTCTCTGTATCTAATAAGTTTTCCATGCTCCACAGAACAAGATCATAAACAGGCAGCTTGCCATATATTCCTTCTCGGATGTTTTTAAACAGGACACCATCATATCCTGCTTTTTGTGAAAAGGCTGCTATTTCATCAGTAGACATCTCATAGTCATTGCTATGACCTTCAATCCTTTGATCCAGATATCTGAGCATCATTGATTTGGCATCATTTGGATATATGTTAAGTTTTATAATGGGAAGATATCCCCAGTTGAAATATCCATCTTCATCTGTATAACAGTCTACGATAACGGGGTTCTCCAGAAATACTTTTGTCTTATATACCAGATGCTCACCATAAGAAATTGCTTGATGTACACAGTTAGTAAAAAAATGTCTATTGGACATATAATCAATACTTCCACCACGATAAAAGATAAAAGGGTTACCATCTAGATCTGTAAGTAAATTATCATTATTATATTTTCTTTTCTTAAGTAGCTTATCAAATAGCATTGAAATATCTCCTAACCAAGATGTGGCAGAGACCAACGGATCGCCCACAGCCTCTCGGATTTTTTCCTCTGGCGGTTGAGCCAAGGAAACGGCTGTGAGCTACCCCCCGCAGATCTCAGAATTTAGAATAATACTAAAAAAGCATAAAATCCACGGATTCTATGCATATTCTGAGGTCTGCGAAGGGAAGTGAATATACTGGCGTATATCGCCTGAGGTATCCGTATGTATCACTTACCTGCATTACTGCAGGTCACGCTCCAGGTATTGCTACCAACGATCAAGGTCTCCGGTTAAAACATCGTAAGTGATCATCTTTTGCAAGCCCCCCTAGCAATATGTTCTGGTACTGCTACCAGAGATAAATGCTTTCTCAAGGCCTTTATCCCATATCACACGAAGTACGGTAAAAGCTCCATCTTGTCAGTTTTGTATTCGCCACCGCAGTGGTTGTCCAGATCTGAAACTGGACAGAAACAAGCGGTAAAGCCCTGCCGTTCAACCCAGAGTCCCCGACACGCTCTGACCGTAATTCCTCCGTAGACTGTATGGGGCTGATCAGTGCCCGTTCCTCATACGAAAAGGTTGTTATTACACGATTGTCCTCTCAACGTGCCATTCTTCCCCCGGCATGGCTCCAGGTCCTATATACAATTAACGTTTTGGAATTTCTCCCCAACAAAAAAGAAAAGAGAAAGCTCATTCCGTAGCCTTCTCTAATAGATAATACAAATGGGTGCACTTAATATTGCCTTTTCACACGAAAAAGCATATAATTTATCATATAGAGAGAGTATACGGAACGCCAATTCCGGTACAAAGATTTTCGAATCGCAGCGCCAACTGCGGTTCTTTTTTTACCATATCTTGTGTACATAATAATTTTATATACAATTTTTAGTAAATTCAATATGCCCAAAAAAATAGTCATATACTAAGTATTAATTATTAATACTTAGTATATGACTTTTTATATTTTTTATGTATTATTCCTCTAAAAGGCCCTTATTTTCGCGTACATATTTGTTAATTATCATGTTTAGCGCACTATTATTTGAAAGACCTTGCGCCTTATTAATCTGAGTAAACATATTATAAGTTGCCTCATTTACTTTCGCAGAGATTTGTTTGTCCTTCTGCGAAGAATTATGTGTGATCTGATTAACAGCTGCTTCTTTTTGAGATGACTTTTTATTTGACTTACTTTCTGGCAATTTTTTAAAATTCTTTTCTTGCTCTGCTTCCTGAGCATTAACTTTATCTAATAAGCTAGGCATATTATCCCTCCATCCAAAAGTAATACTTATTATATACTAAGTATATGTATATAAACCATATTTATATATTTTTTAATACTTTTTTATATATTAAGCGCAATTTCTATATAAGCTTTTGATACGTCAGTACCCTTTGCAGAAATTACAACAGGTTTACCATCAATGATTGCTTTATTTACTACTGCAGCCTTTTTTATTACGCCAAGAACATTTATCTTTTGTTCCAAAAGCGTCAAAACATCCCTATGATCATTTACAGCTTTTTCATACATGGTACCCACTGCTCCAAGCAATTCCAGGTCTGGATTCAACGATCTGTCACCATCTCCAGATTGGATACCTTCTATTGTATCTAAAAGGGCTTGTAGACCTCTGTAAGCAAGATACTCTGTTTTTACAGGGATTATAACTGCATCAGCTGCTACAAGAGCATTTACCAAAAGAGTGCCAAGCTGTGGGGGACAATCAATAAAGCAATAATCAAAATATTCTTCAAGTTGCTTTACAGCTTTTCTAAGTTGTACATCACTGTTTCTTCCTATAACTAGTTTTGTTTCAGTCACAGCCAAATCAATATCAGAAGGAATGATATATAGATTTTCAATTTCTGCGGCATCAACAGTAAAAGCGCACGCCTTTGGATCTTTTTTGGGATCAAAAAGGTCGCATGTACTATGTCCTTCAAATCTTTCATCTCCAGGAACCATCCCACAGCATATTGTTAAACTTGCCTGGGGATCCAGATCAATCATGAGAACTCTTTTTCCAGTCATTGCTTTAGCAGCAGCAAGATT
>CACZQG010000043.1 GCA_902783235.1 uncultured Ruminococcus sp. | reverse complement strand
GTTTTGTTATTATTTATATTTTATCGATTTAAAGCTTTACGTACAAAAACCTACCTTTCACATTTGTTTTGTGCATTTTTACAGTATATTATAGCCTCATAACAACAATAAAGGCAATACCACATAGCAGTCAGGGTATTGCCTTAATTTTCGTAAAATAAGATCAATCTAAATAAAATTGCTATTGCTTTGATGCCTGCAATATTACATGAATATCAATATGAGATCTGCATACAGATAAGGATCTCAGAGTACTCATATTTTATAATCCCAGCTTTTTCCTGAACGCCGACATAACTCCGCCTCCCGATGATAAGGAATTCTTATCATCACCGGAAAGAGCAGTTTTCCACGCAAACTTATTCACAGCCATAGACTTATGCCTGCTGACAGACTGAGTACCGGAAGATCTTGCAGTACCGGCTGAGACAGAGCTCTGCCTGTTTGCGGAAACGTGTCTTGATGCATTTATCCACTTGCTGATATTGCCGTTCTTGTCTATAGACCATCCCTGAGCGGAAACACGTATCCCCTTCCGGGATTGCTCTGCTACAGTCTGCTTGTCGTTATCTTTCATGGCTGATATTTTGCTTTCCACCTTCTTTTCAAGGTTGGGATCCTTAGCCATTTTACGCAGATAGCTTGGGGAGATAGCAACATTCGTGGTAGAAATAGAACCGTATTTCATGCCTTTTTTGTAGTCAGCTGCTACAAAGCTATAGCCCTTGAACTTACCCTGAAGGTATTTCAGCTCATCATTCGATGTCTTTCTGATAGTTTCGGGGTTCTCGTACTTTTTACGTTCCACCGATTTTTTGGCTATCCTTGACAGCTCATTAGCCTGTTGTATCTTAACTGACATAGTCTATCACCTCTTGTATAGTCATATGGACACAATTTACCTATATAATACCAATCGGCAGAACAATCAAATTATCAAGAGAGGCTGAAATATTTTTGTAACAATGCACTAATATGCAGCTTGATAATAGTTAATACTGCTGCAGATCAAGAGTATCTTGTCTTTCAATATACACTGCCTTTCCGCTGATATCTGATTCAATTTGAACAGGATCGTTCATATCTATCATCGTACAGTAAAGCATATGCTCACCGATAATCATTTCATCTTTGTCCTGCAAGAGTTGATATCCACCGTTACTTCCGATACCGCCAACAAGTTCAAAAAACCATTCCTCAGAGTAATATGGCTTTGTCCTTATCAGCTTTTCCTTGTTAAGTTCAATAACAAAGCTGTTATCCTTGTAATTCATGTATATACGATCTTTTCCCAGCCACGTCACATTATAGCCCAAAGCCTCAAGAGTCTTGGTAAGCGGTATTCCGGAATAATCACTGTGGTAACGATCAAGCATCTTATGGATCACAACATTTTCGTCGGTTACATATCTATCCTCAACGTAAAGCACGGCATTTATCGGTTCCTCCTCAAATCTATACGTGATCCTTATATCATGTATGTGTTCAAGAGTTGGTAAACTCAATAGCATAAATGCAAAATAACCGATAAGAAGCAGCCGGCAGCCAACTTTGCCTTTCATTAATCTTCCCCGTCAAAATCCTCCTCCAGCTCCAGCTTCATATGTACGGGTACCCCATTCTTCATATACGGATTAAGCTCCCCCTGGATCAAAGGAAGAAAATAATCAATTGCCTCATCACGTACATTATTTCCTTCATCATTTATCCATTCGTGAGGCAGCTTTTTCTCCTGGTTTGCCACTTCATTTGCATCAACAGCTGTTACACTGCAAAAATACGGCTCATTACTTGTCCTTACAAAAGCCATCATAACACCTGTTTTGCCGGCAACAGCCGCCTTAACACCCTCGCTGCCTATACGAAATGCCTCATCTATATCTGTTTTGGATGCCATATGGGAGCTGCATCTCTGCATTACATTCAACTCAATTGAACGCACCTTGCATCCTATCCTCTCCTCCACAAGCTTTTCCAGGTATTTACCAATACCGGAAAGGTAGCTGTGTCCGAATGCATCTGCCTTACCTGACTGAAATTCCTCTGCTGCATAGGTATCGCCCGAGGTCACTCCCTCTGATACAGCTACCACAACAGAATTGGATCTTTTCAGCTGATCCTTTATATCAGCGATTATCTTATCATCTGAAAAATCCGCCTCCGGCAAATATATCAAATGGGGCGATTCCTCATCATTGGCATGAAGCACACAGGAAGAAGCTGTCAGCCAGCCGGCATCACGTCCCATGATCTCAACTATAGTGACGGATGGAACATTGTACACTGCACTGTCACGGGTGATCTCCTGCAGCGTTACCGCAAGATACTTTGCCGCCGATCCAAAGCCGGGAGTATGATCGGTATGCTTCAGGTCATTATCGATGGTCTTTGGTATGCCAATGACCATGATGTCAATGTTTTTATCCTTGAAATAACGTGATAGCTTACATACAGTATCCATTGAATCATTACCGCCCATGTAAAAAAAGGCACCTATTTCATACTTTTCAAATACCTGTGTGATCTTTTCATATACGCTGCTGTCTTCCTCATAGGATGGTAGTTTAAAACGGCATGAGCCCAGAACTGTAGAGGGGGTCCTTTTAAGAAGCTCCATATCATCATAGGATCTGAGTACATCGTTCATGTCAATAAGACGTTCATTGATAATGCCTTCAATACCGTTTAGTGAACCGTAGACCTTGTTTATACTCTTGTTCATTTTTGCTTCCGAGAAGATACCTGCCAGAGATGCGTTGATGGCGCAGGTGGGTCCTCCCGACTGTGCTGCTGCAATATTCATTGAAAGTTCTCCTTTTTTCCCAATGTGATACTACTATTCTACCATAATCCGCAAAAAAAAACAAGTCATAATTACTTTATGAAGATAACAGTTACTCCGCAGACACTCAGACACTCAAAATGAGACACTCAAATGAAATATTTTTCTTGCCTTTGACACTCGGATATGTTATAATATAATGTGAGTATTTGAGGCAGCACCGCATAAAGATCGGGCGGTATTGCCATAAAACGAATAAGACAGGAGTAATAGCATAATGTCCGTAATTTGTAAGGTAGAATACATACCGGAGGAAAAAAAGACCTCCATCACCTTTGACGGACAGGAGGTGGATTGCAGCCGGATACAAAGCAAGACTATTCAGGAATGGGCTGCTCCCTTTCTTCTCAAAGGTATACGCTGGCGTGGATTTTTGCAGGAAATGAAGCTTCTGAATAACGGAAATGACGACTTTGTGGTACAATTCCATGGCAGTGACAGTGACATGGAAATACTCAGAAACACTCTCCGTGACAGCAATGTAAGAGTAATAAGCAGCGAAAACAATGTGGTGCTGTTCTATCAGTCTCAACCGCTGATGACCCGGATAACCGTAAACGGCAAGCCATTTGATACCTCCCGCCTGGAGGGAAGATCAATTGATGAATACGTCTATGCCTTTGAAATAGCCGATAAAAAATGGCTGGGCATATTCAGAGAGCTTGAGGAATATATCGGCATTCCCGAATACTCAATGCAATTTGTTGGAGACAAGCAATATATGCTGGATCTTATTGAAACGGCACCCGATACGGTAAGCATTATTCATCGGGATCCAGTCAGAACTGCTCCCAAAAAGAACACCTTAAGAACCATGCATGAGCTTGCCCAAAAGGCGGCAGAAAGCAGCGATACACCAAAAAATAAGATCATCAGCTTCTGGAACAGTCTCAGTTTAAAAATGAAAGCACTGCTTTGCTCCGGGGCAGGGATACTTATTGCAGGAGTCGTACTCATTATAGTTTTCGGAAATTTCAGTTCCTATTCTGATTATTACTATCTTGTAGAGGATGCAGTAATATGGAGCTTTGATGAGGATAAGGAGGACAGAGAGGATGCCCGTGAAGAGATACTTGACAATATGCCTATAGGCAGATCGGATATGTTCTGGTTTAATGATAAGCAGATAGAAAGCATCAGGACAGCCAAGGATTACAACATTAAAAAGATCAGGATCAAAAAAGAAAACGTTGGTTCCAGAGAAAGAGAAGACAGCTACATATCCCCCGAATATATGACTGCTCACTGGGGAATCGAGGATGAGCAGATAAAAGCATTTCTGAAATATGAGGTCACTGTGGAGGCTGCTGCGGAGGTCAAGGGAAAAGAAAACACTACTCTGCTCGTAGGTACAGGCTATTTGATCGAGCCAAAGGAAGAATATAAAAAATCATGGTCGGCTTTTGTTACAGGTATAGAATACGCCCCGAAAAAAGAGGATTGAACGGAGGAATTTAATAATGAAAAGATGTCCCGATTGCGGTCTTGAAATGGATGACAGAGCACGCTTTTGCTCACTTTGCGGATTTGAATTTGCTGACAGAGGAAGACAGAATCCCCCCACGGGAAATACTCCCACACAGGGTCAGCATCGTCAGGTCAATGCCCCAAACACCTTCAGCCCTACAGATGACACTATCTATTTCAGCGCACAGAACGGCAACGGCAGCATGAACAGAGATAACATCCCCGGAGACAGCCGCAGACCGGATCAGCAGAATAACAACAGCGGCTACCGTCAGCCTTACGGACGAAGTGAGGATACAAGCGCACGTCCCCCTGTACGCCGTATGGAGGATACCCGGTACTATAACCCCGGCAATATGAATACTTCCCCCGGAGCTAACGGAGTAAACGGGATGAATAGATCTGGAAACCCGAAC
>CACZQG010000042.1 GCA_902783235.1 uncultured Ruminococcus sp. | reverse complement strand
CCGGCGGTGCTGTTATCGCAGTAAGAAAAGAGGATATAAAGAGCGACTTATCATCCGCTTCAAGCCCGGTAAAGGTCAGCGACTACAATGGTAAAAAGATCGGTATTCTCACCGGTACAAACATGGAAAAGGAAAGCTTTACCCACTTTCCTGACAGCGAATACTTATACTTTGACGGATATCCCAATCTGAATACTGCATTGCTCAATGGCTCCATTGATGCTTTTCTGGGAGATGAGGCGGCTTTGAAAAATATACACGCAAAGCAGCCGGAAATTGACTATATAAAAGAAAGACTGGTCCATAATAAATACTCATTTGCTTTCAGAAAAGACGATGAAAAAGAAAAACAGCTATGCGATCAGTTCAATGAATTTCTCGCCAAAGGAAATGCAAACGGCACTATTGCCGAATTGGATTCCATATGGTTTGGAAGTGATGACAGCAAAAAAGTCGTTGATCTGTCCGACCTTAAAGACACAAACGGAACTATCCATGTTATAACTACCACCACAGATGAGCCCTTTTCATACATAAAGGATGGCAAGAACGTGGGCTATGATATAGATGTTATAGCGCACTTCTGCCGTGAATACGGTTATGCGCTGGAGATAGGAGATGTGGATTTCAATGCAAGAATACCCGCCCTTGCTTCGGGAAAATACGAATTCACTACTTCCATGAACGTCACACCGGAACGTGAAGAGGAAGTAATGTTCTCCGACCCGGTTAGCGAAGGAGGCATTGTCTGCGCAGTAAGAGCCGAAGATCTCAGTAAAAACGAAGCACCCAATGAACCTGATTATACCGATTATATAGGCAAGCGTATCGGTATTCAGACAGGCTCCAGCTTTGAATCAATGACCTTTGAAAAATTCCCTGACAGCGAATATCTGTATTTTGATGCTATCAGTGATCTGATAACTGCACTTGCCAATGATAAGATAGATGGATTTTTGGCAGACGAGCCGAATATAAAAATGGCAAGTATGCAGCAGGAAAATATAAGCTATCTGAAAAAGCCACTTATGGAGGATAATTACAGCTTTGGCTTCCATAAGAATACCGAACGTTCAAACAAGCTGAGAACACAATTCAATGAGTTATTAGCCGAGCTGAAAAGCAGCGGTGAGCTGGATAAGCTGAACGAAAAATGGTTTGCCAATGACGAGGATATCCAAAAAATAGATGATTCGGGACTGACAGGTGAAAACGGAGAGATAGTTGTAGCAATCAATCCCGATAATCTGCCATTTGCATATGTTTCCGACAATGAGCTTAAAGGCTTGTCTGTAGATCTCATAACTTTATTTGCTCAGAAGTACGGATACACCGTAAAATATGAGTACGGCAACGTTGCTGCCTGCATTGCAGGTGTTACATCAGGAAAATATGATATCCTTGCCGGAAGTCTTTCCGTTACCGAAGAGCGTAAAAAAAGTATGGACTTTTCCGATGTTCTATATAACGGCGGTGTCATGCTGGCAGTAAGATCATCCGATCTGACCGCCAACGCATCCATTTCCGATGCTGACAGCTCATGGCTGTCTACGATAAAGGACAGCTTTGAAAAGAACTTTATCCGTGAGGACAGATACAAGCTGGTGCTTCAAGGTATCGGCACCACCTGTCTCATCACATTGCTGACAGTAATATTTGGTTCTATATTAGCCTTCCTCATATGTATGTTCAGAAGACTGGACAGTCTGCTGGCAGGCAAGATCGCAAATCTGTATGTACGGCTTTTACAGGGTACTCCTATAGTAGTGCTTCTGATGATACTGTATTATGTAGTATTCGCAAATACAGGTATTTCTGCAATATGGGTCGCAGTTATAGGTTTTTCTCTCAACTTTGCGGCATATGTATCGGAAATACTTCGCTCCGGCATCGAAAGTATCGACACCGGTCAGCGTGAAGCAGCTCTTGCACTGGGCTTCTCGGAAAATCAGTCATTCTTCCGTTTCATATTCCCACAGGCAGCTATCCGACAGCTTCCGGTATACAGAGGAGAGGTCATATCACTTCTGAAAAATACTTCCATAGTAGGTTATATTGCGATACAGGATCTTACAAAGATGTCCGATATTATCAGAAGCCGTACATATGAAGCCTTCTTTCCTCTTATCGCTACAGCAGTGATCTACTTTATTATCGCCTGGATCATAACACTTATTCTCAATATAGTATTGAAGCAGATCGATCCACGCTCTAAAAAAAGAAGAAAAAAGGGGGCAGCTAAAAAATGAGTATGATACAGATCCAGCATCTCCGCAAGGAGTATCCCAATGTCACTCCCTTGAAGGATGTATGCACTGAGATAAACAAGGGAGATATAATTTCCATAATAGGCCCTTCCGGAACCGGTAAATCCACGCTTCTGCGCTGTCTCAACCAGCTTGAAGCGCCTACATCGGGAAAGGTCATCTTTGAAGGAGAGGAAATAACCAATCCAAAATGCAAAATGGAAAAGATCCGTCAGAAAATGGGAATGGTTTTCCAGTCATTCAATCTGTTTTCCAATCTTACCATAATAGAGAACATTATGGTGGGACCTATGAAGCTGCTTAAAAAATCAAAACAGGAGGCATATGAAACGGGTTTAGAGCTTCTCAAGCGTGTCGGACTTGCAGAAAAAGCCGATAACTATCCCGATGAGCTGTCCGGCGGTCAGAAACAGCGTGTGGCTATTGCACGAGCCATTGCAATGAAGCCTGATGTACTGCTGTTTGACGAGCCCACCTCCGCTCTTGACCCTACTATGGTAGGAGAAGTACTCCAGGTCATACGTTCCCTTGCAAAGGAAGGCATGACTATGATGATAGTTACCCATGAGATGAAATTTGCCCGTGACGTTTCCACCAGAGTATTTTACATGGATGAAGGCGGTATCTATGAAGAAGGTACTCCGGAAGAGATATTCGGTTCTCCCAAGAAGGAACGTACAAGAATATTCATCAAGCGCCTGAAGCAGCTTCCTCTTATTATTGACAGCACTGATTTTGACTTTATCAGCTACTCATCAAAGCTGGAGATATTCGGCAGGGACAATATGCTTCATGACAAGACAGTAAACAATCTTATGCTGATTTTTGAAGAGGCTGTAAAGCTTGGAATTTCCGCACAAGATGATGTATTTCCCATAAATGTCATGACAGAGATATCCGATACGGATGGCAGTGTAACACTGGAAGCCACATACGGTGGAAAACGCTATGATCCTGTTTCCGATGGTGATGAGCTGTCTTCTGCAATTGTAAAAAAATGCTGCCATGATATAAGCTTTAAGTATGAAGGCGGTACAAATACATTCAAATGCGATGTAAAGCGTGATTGATCACCATGAGGAGCAAAGCTCTGAATAAATGACGTAAAATCAATACATTAAAAACCGGTCCCATTCCGTGGGGCCGGTCTTTATGTTTTCCTGCAACAAATAAGGCAATACCCAACACAGCATTTTTTATACTGTGAGGTATTGCCTTTGTTTTTATTCAGTTATCTCAATAATATCACATACCGATCTTTTTAGTCATGGTGAATATGTTTTTACCGTCCTTATACTCATAAGCAACACTGTCCATACTTTTTTTCACCATAAATATCCCAAGACCGCCTACCTGCCTTTCCTCCGCAGACAGGGTTATATCCGGATCCGGCTTTTTCAGAGGATCATATGGAGTTCCGCTGTCAGTCAAAGTAATAACAGCACTTCCGTTTTCCACATTACAGGTTATAAGTACATCTCCTTCATCAGGTGTGTACGCATAATTAGCAACATTTACAAACATTTCCTCTACTGCAATATCGATCTGCATCTGAGCCTTCATATGGCAGTCGTTTTCTTCCAGTATTCCGTCAATAAAGCCAATAACATCACTAAGATTTGCTGTATCGGCTTTTATAAGAAGCTCGCTCATTTATTCCCCTCCTTACCGTAATATGTAAATCCAAGCATGGTAAGATCGTCAAACTGCGGAGCTTTTCCTACAAAATCATCCACCGCTTTTTTAATACTCTCCAGCAGCTTTTCATTGGATAGACCCTGATTTTCATTCAGTGCTTTCAGCATCCTGTCAGTTCCAAAAAGAGCATTATCCTTGTTGGTAGCCTCCGGAACACCATCGGTATACACAAACAAGCTGTCACCGGGAGCAAGCTCAAAATCATGCTCACGGAATTTGATACCTTCCATCGTAGCAACAGCTGGTGAATGACGGTATTCCACAAGCTGGTATTCTCCATCCCTGCGCTTTATTACCGGATGCTCGTGACCTGCATTGGCGGCTTTTCCCTTACCTGTTGATATTTCAAGGATAGCAAGCCATACCGTAACAAACAGCTCTGATTTGTTTCCTTCGCAAAGCTGGTCGTTTACTGCTGAAAGTATTTTCGAGGGACTGTATTCTCCCATAAGTGCTCTGTTTTTGATAAGGGTCTTGGCAATTACCATAAACAGTGCTGCCGGTACTCCTTTACCCGAAACATCTGCCATTACCATTGCCAGATGATCATCGTCAATAAGGAAAAAGTCATAGAAGTCGCCGCCTACTTCCTTGGCTGGCTTCATTGAGGCATAAATATCAAATTCGGGTCTTCCGGGAAATGCAGGGAAGATAGATGGCATCATGTCTGCCTGTATCTGAGTCGCAACGTTTAGCTCAGCACCGATACGTTCCTTTTCGGCAGTTACATTCTTGATATTCTCGATATATTCGTTTATATCTATCTCCATCTGGAGTATACTTCTGCTCAGGACCTGTATCTCATCACGGGTCTTTATTTTTGAAAGCTTTTCAGAGATCTCGGTATTTTTATCCACAAATTTTTCCGCTTCTGAAACCACTATTTCAATTGGACGTACAAGGTAACGGATTATATAGATAATTCCTATGATAAGAAGGATAAGCATTGCCAATCCGGATACAATAAGCACACGGTTAATAAATTTCCTTATATCAGTTTCCAGAGTTGACATAGGGATCTCTATAGCTACTGCCGCAACTGTTTCACCATTGTACACCACCGGATAAGAGGCTGTAAGATTATAGCCGAAATCTCCGTTGGTAACTATGATCCTGTCCATATGCTTTCCGCTTTCCATAGCCTTCAGAGTATCCTCACGGTATTCCTTCTTTATAGCACCGCTTTGTCCCATCTGAAATTGCAGCTTTTCATCATAATAGCTGTCCATGATGTAGTATACCGGGTTCCACTCCTTGGCTTCATATTTTCCTTCATCAAAGTTTTTCAGTATATCCATGTCAAAAACATTTACATAAATATCATTTGCATCCATACTGATACGAAGCTTATTTATCAGATCCCATATTTCCTTATATCTGTCACTCTGAGTTATCTTGTCGATCTCATCCTGTGAAGCTTCTCCGTGATTGAATCTTGTGACCAAATCAGAATACTGCCGCATCTCCTCTTCAGTAAAGTATCCTGCAGCAGCCTTTGCGGTCTGATAAGCTGTTGTATTATACTGCTCTGTAATAGAGTTCCAGTAGGTATACGCACCTATTGAGATAGCAGCGGCTGTAACAAGCGTAACAATAATTGCAAGTCCTACGATAAATTTGCCTTTTAAACCAAATCTTATTTTGTTTTTATCCATATATTCCTCCATGTATCCTCATGCACTTCTCTGTTAAAAAGATGCTTTGGCTTATTATGTCCATATTTATGAGATGAGCCTATGGCACTCATAAACCTTGCAAATCCTCTGGTATCCGTCATCATAATGACCGGATAGTCCAATGCTCCTATATCACGCAGATCATCATATTCACTATTGTTCTTGCGAAGTGACCGGTCAAGGAGCTCTGCCACCTGCCGATCTGTATACGAACAATTGTTTACAGCTAAAACCGCCAGGTATTTTCGGGGCATTTTATCCACGCATACAGCCATACAGTAATTTTCTGCATAAATGCCGTCATCTCTGAGATCATATACAGCCTTTTCCAGCTGACGCATATCAAATTTTTCACCTGCAACATTCAGTGCCTGACTTTTGCGAAACATAAACTCCATTCGTGGACTTTCTCCCACATACCCGGATATCTTCACCACGTCACTCATTTTGTATCTGTAAAGCCCGGAAAAATTGGTGATCACCGGTTCATACAGCTTACCAATCTCCAGCTCATGGGGCAAAAGCGTTTTTCCGTCCCCGGAGCGATAAGGCAGAAATTCAAAAAAAGCATTCTGCGGCATCATTACATATTCATAGCTGTCTATATCATAAGGAGTGCCGATATAGCACTCGGAGGCGCAATAGCAAAGATGATGCCTGGGTATCCCCGATATATACTTATCAAGCACGGAATTTTCCGTCAGGTATGACCTGTTGCTGACTCCGCTTATAAGGGATAGCTGCTTCCATAGTCTTTTAGCTATACCCTCAAAACCCTTTTCACACTCTTCCTGTATCTCATGTATCCGTTCCGCCGAAGGAGAAAGACTGTTAAGATATTCGGAAATTTCCACAGGCAGGATAATATCCTCCGGTACGGTATGAGATACGATATCCTGAAGGATACTCCTCCAGTTCTTTTCTATATAGTCAAAAAAGCCCAGCAGCTCATACATAAACTGACATTCCAGAAGCCTGATATCCTCATAGCAAAAAGCTTCCCGGATTTTAGCATACATTATATCAAATTCACTTCTTACAAATATCATTTTTTCGCCGCCAATATACTCCTTCATATCCATGAATCCCTTTTCATACATGGAACGAAAGTAATATTCGGAAAACAGTGCCTCCCTTGCCGGTGGTTTATCGAGATCCGAGCGAAATGCATTTATAAGAAATCGTCTTCCGCCTATACTGTGAAGATAATCAGTACGCCATCGTTCAAAATAATCTTCATATTTTTCAAGTGCAAGACTGCTCAGGGGTATATATTTTGACCTGCCTGTTGAACCGGATGTACGGCAGAAGCCAACAATAGGGTAAACGGTCAGCAGATCCTCCTCTCCCTTCCGCATTCTGTTGATATATCCTTCATAGCAGCTGTAGGTAGAAAGAGAAACACTTCTCCTGTATTCCGCAACGTCATTGATACCGTTAAAGTTATGTTCCTTTCCGTATCGTGTGTTCTTATTATCACTGATTATCTTCATAAGATTATCATGATTTATCTGTGCTGCATTTTCACAGCGCATTATCTGTTCATTATCTAAAGTCATAGTTTACTCCAATGGGAAAATAATATTGATTATATTCATACCCAAGGTATAGGTATGCTCGGAAACATCTGCCATTTTTCGGATCATGTTGATACCTATCAGAAAATCCTCATCTGAGGAATCATCATTAAACGGGTCATAATTTGTACCGAAGCAGCGTATACGAAGACCTGCTACGCCGCTTAATGCATAGGCTCTCAGATCTACCGACTGTATATCACTGCTTTTAGAGATAATTACATTCAAAAGCTCCTCAATAGACAATCCCAGCCGCATGGTATATTTCCTGTTCATATTATTCTCTTCACAAAACTCCCTTATCTGTTCACTTGCACAGCACACGGACTCCATATCCGCTTTAATGGAAAAATCAAGTATTTTCTTTTCCCGCTCCAATATATCGTCAAGGAGCAGATACCTTGAAAGCGGACGCCGGGTGTTTAGTGAACGACGATAGTATATATATGTGATAATCAAAGCTGCCAATATAGTCAATGCACCGGAAATCGGAAGAAAAAACCAAATGCTTCCGCTGAATGCGGCTATTGCTGTTGCTGCCAGTATAGGGAAAACAAGCTTCCTTGCACAGGCTAAGATATTGGATATTGTTATCATTCCTACTGCATTGAAATAGCTGTCCCATATACTGCAAATGACATAGAATACAGTACTGATGCCTACACAAAGACAGGGTATCAGCATACTGTCTTCAAGTCCGAACATTTTCCTCACCGGTATGCATGATACTGTAAGGATCAAAGCAAACGCAGCAGAGATCGCAATGCCAGCTCTTGCCTGTAATTTTATAAGTATACGTATACCGCTGTTTTCCCTTGAGGATGAGAAAGCTGCCGTCATTGGAAAGGCTGCACGAGGCACACCTGAAATAACTATAAGAGAAAGCTCACACAAAGTGTTGACCGCTGCCCATACCGCAGACATATTTTCACCGTAGTAATTAAGTATTATCCAGTTGAGAGCCAGCAGCTTTATGGTATCATAGAGATTGCTCAGGGCAATGGGAGATCCCAGTCTGAGAAGTGACCTTATCTCCCCGGGGAGCTTCACACCAAAGTGATAATTGGTATAGCCCTTTTCAAGTGCAGCAAATCCGTAAACACAGGCTGCAGCGGTAGATATCACACTTGCCAGTGCCGCACCGTAAAGCCCCAGGGGTATTACTACCATAAGTATAAGATCCAAAAGGATATCCACTGTCACAAGTATGCCGAACATTATGGAAATATGGTGGTTCTTGCCTTCAAGCTGCAAATAGTTTGTGGGGATATACAGTCCCATTGTAAATATCGACCCCGAAAAGGTCACCAGACTGTATTTATAAACATGACCTGTGAGTTGTCCTCCCTGACACAGTGCATAGCTTAACGGACGGCAAAAAACGACCCCCAGTATCGTTATTGCTCCTCCCACAATAATGCACATACATATGAGTTCCTTAAAATGTGATTCAGCCTTTTTCAGCTGATCCTCACCCGTACACTGAGCCGAAAGAACTGAGCTTCCTCCGGCAAGAAGTGAACCCACCGTACAAAGCAGAAGATATATGGGCATACTTACATTTACAGCTGCAAATGCATCACTGCCTATAGAGTGTGAAACGAATACACTGTCCACAAGTGCATTTATCGTTCCGCCAAGTACGGAAAACATTATTGGAAACAGATTTTTCAGATAAGCATGATTGAGAAATCGATTATCCCGTTCCATAATATGTTATTCGAGATTCAGGATATCGGAAAATCCCGTGACATCAAATATTTCCATAATATCCGGATTGGCGTTTCTGATCACCATGCTTCCCTGCTTGCTCATTTTCTTATGAGTGCTGAGAAAAACACGCAGTCCGGCTGATGATACATATTCCAGTTTTTTAAGATCGAGGATAAGCTTTTCAGTACCCTCACAGGATGCACCTATCTCCTTTTCAAGCTCAGGAGCTGTTGTGGTATCCAATCTGCCTGATATCTCCATAGTAAGGGTACTTCCCTCATTGTGTTTACTGATATTCATAATAATTATTCCTTTCCTGATACATTATCTGCAACTTATAAACTGCCATTCTCCGGGAACACAATACCGCAGGATATATTTATAAGTTACCGTATTAATTATACCACAAATTCTATAATATTTCAATATTTTTTTTATTTTTTCTAATGATTTTTTATATTTTTTATTCGCCGATCCATAGCTTATTTGATCCAATACAACAAATAAGCTTTTTCCTAAAAAATTTTAAAAAGGGCTTGACAAACACAATTATATTTGATACAATATAGTTGTAATCAATATATGAAAGAGGGTGAATGCAGATATGGAATATAATTATAAGGAGGCAATGAAGCTGGATAATCAGTTATGCTTCCCCCTTTATGCGGCTGCAAGAAATATTACCGGCTTGTATACGCCATACCTGAAGGCACTTGATCTTACGTATACACAGTATATCGCTTTGCTGGTGTTATGGGAAGAGGATGGTATCACCGTGGGAAAGATCTGCAAAAAGCTGCTGCTTGACAGCGGTACTCTCTCTCCTGTACTGAAAAAATTGCAGCGCTGCGGATATCTTGAAAAAAAGCACAGTGAAACGGATGAACGTTCAGTTCTGATCTATCTTACAGAAGAAGGCAGAGCATTACAGGAAAAGGCAAAGGATATACCTATGCAGGTAGGACGCTGTCTGAAAATCACACCCGAAAAGGCAAAGCAGCTTTATACTCTGTTATATGAGCTGCTGGATATGAAAGGAGAATGATCTATGAAAACAGTATACGATTTTACAGTCAAAGACCGCAAGGGAAATGATGTCAGTCTGAATGAATACAAAGGCAAAGTGCTTTTAATAGTGAACACCGCTACCGGATGCGGCTTTACACCTCATTATGATCCATTGGAGGAAATGTACCGTGACCTGCGTGACAAGGAATTTGAGATACTGGATTTCCCCTGCAATCAGTTTGCAAATCAGGCTCCCGGAGATGAAGAGGAAATACACAGCTTCTGTACAATGAAGTTCGGCACAGAATTCCCTCAGTTTGCCAAAATAAATGTAAACGGTGATGATGCTCACCCGCTGTTTGAATATCTGGCATCCGAAAAGCCCTTTGAGGGATTCGGCAAGGGACTGAAAAATGCGGCACTTAAAAAGTTTGCCGACAAAAACAACAAGGAATTCGGAGACAAGGCATATATCAAGTGGAATTTTACTAAGTTCCTTACAGACAGAAACGGTAAGGTCATGGCAAGATTTGAGCCTACAGCAGATATGGACGAGGTAAGAAAAGCTGTAGAAGAGATGCTGGGTCAATAAATCATGGATAATATGAATAAAATAAATCAACAGACATTTGAAGGGACCGATCTTCAGGGATATCTGACAGAGGGCGTTGAACGTATAGTCGGTGAAGCTGTCAGGGCAACATTCAAAAACCCCAGAGAAAGTATGTTTATGCTGAAATTTGCTGCCGCAAGCCGTACTGCCTCCAAAAAGCGCAGAAAAGCCGAGGATAAGGGAGAGCATATACCGCCCTTTCTTATTGCAAGCATAACCAGCAAATGTAATCTTCACTGTTCCGGCTGCTATTCACGCTGCAATCATGCCACTGTTGATTCAGAGCCGGTAAAGCAGCTTACAGCGGAGGAATGGCTGAGAATATTCAATGAAGCCGATGATATGGGTATCAGCTTTATCCTTCTTGCAGGCGGTGAGCCAATGCTTCGCCGTGATATTATTGAAGCCGCAGGAAAAAAACAGAATATACTGTTTCCCATATTCACCAACGGCACCTATATAGATGACAGATATTTTCAGCTTTTTGATAAATGCCGCAATCTGGTACCTGTTATGAGTATTGAAGGCAACCGTGAGATCACTGATGCACGGCGTGGTGAGGGAATATATGACAGGTTGCTTGCAAACATGAAGGAATTCAAAAAGCGTGGACTCATATTCGGGGCATCGGTAACTGTGACCACCCAAAATTACAAGGATGTGACATCTGAGGACTTTCTTGGAAAGCTTTCAGAGTCAGGATGCAAAGCAGTGATATTTGTAGAATATGTTCCTGTCACCAAAGAAAGCCGTGAGCTTGCACCCACAGATGAGGAACGTGAGCATCTCAGCAGAGAAATACAGCGTTTAAGAGAAACTTCTCCCGAGATGGTGTACATCTCCTTCCCGGGAGATGAAAAAAGTACGGGAGGTTGTGTGGCTGCAGGAAGAGGCTTTTTCCACATCAACTCTCATGGTGGGGCAGAGCCCTGTCCCTTCTCGCCCTATTCAGATGTAAACGTAAGAAATACTTCACTGCATCAGGCACTGCATTCGCCTTTATTTACAGCACTTCAAAGCGGAGACATACTCCTTGATGACCACGAAGGCGGCTGCGTACTCTATGAGAAAAAAGATCAGGTAGAAGCATTAATGGCAGGAATAAATACAGGTATCTGAATTGGGACATCAATATTCAATTGAATACTGCATCTGACACAAAAGCTTTTGCAGTATTGCCGCATGACAGCATATTGATGTCCCAATTAAATCTTGAAGATTTATGCGAAGAATATGCCCCAAGGGCATTTGCATTTCTATCCAAATCAAAGATTTG
>CACZQG010000041.1 GCA_902783235.1 uncultured Ruminococcus sp. | reverse complement strand
TGTTTGAATCAGAAAAGCCCGATCTTGTTATCATGGATATCACAATGCCCAACAAGACCGGTATCGAAGCACTCAGAGACATCAAGGCAATGGATTCCTCTGCAAAAGTCATCATGTGCTCCGCAATGGGTCAGGAAGCAATGGTTCTCGAAGCTATCAAGCTGGGAGCATTGGACTTCATCGTTAAGCCCTTCAAGCCGGACAGAATAATCCAGGCCGTTACAAAGGCTCTGGGATAATATAAGGCGGTGTACTATGGGATTTCAGAATATTGAAGAACTGGATGCAATGCATCTTGACGTTCTTAGAGAACTGGGTAATATAGGCTCCGGTAATGCTGCCACATCCCTGGCTGCCCTTATGAACAAGGAAATAAACATCAATGTTCCTGATGTAAAGATACTGGACTTCAACGAGGTAGCTGAATATGTGGGCGGTCCGGAAAAGGTAGTAATGGGTCTTCTTATCACACTTGAAGGCGATATAAACGGTATGATACTTTACATACTCGACGATGATTTTGCACAGAATGTTGTAAAGGCATTTTTCGGATCTGAATTTACATCCTTGGTCGAGCTTGGTGAGATGGAGAGATCCGCATTCAATGAGATAGGCAATATCATGGCAGGTGCATATGTAAACGCACTTTCAAGTATGACAGGTATGACTATAAATATATCCACTCCTGCTATCTGCGTGGATATGGCAGGTGCTATACTTAACGTTCCTTCAGTAAAATTTGCTGAGGTTGGAGATAAGGTATTGTTTATCGACGACTCCTTCGGTGTCGGAGATTATATGCAGAAAGTAAAAAGCAATATGATACTTGTTCCTGAAATGGAATCACTTAACAATCTTTTCACACGACTCGGCTTAATGTAAAAAATAGGAGTAATGCAGAATGGGTATGATCAATATAGGTATATCCGATCTAAATATTGCAAGACCTCCCCATATACTTGCGACTCACGCTCTGGGTTCTTGTATAGGTATTTGTCTTCGTGACAAGACACAGGCTATCGGCGGTCTTGCTCACATAATGCTGCCCAGCAGTAAGGAAGCCACAAGAGCTGCTGATAATCCCCGCCGTTATGCTGATACGGGAATTGCGGAGTTAGTGGCAATGCTGAAAAGAGAAGGCGTTAATCCTGCAAACCTTACGGCTAAAATAGCCGGCGGAGCAATGATGTTCCAGTCGCAGATAACAGCGTTCAATATAGGCGCAAGAAATATAACGGCTGTAAAGCAGGTGCTTGCATATTTCAAGATACCGATAATTGCAGAGGATACAGGTCTGAACTACGGACGAACTGTGTTCTTTGATGTTGCCTCTAATGTTATGCAGGTAAAATCTGTAACAAACGGTACAGTTAATCTTTAGGATATACGATTATTATTTAAGCAGGAGTTATGCTCCTGCTTTTTTTATTATCAGTCGCTTTTTAAAAAAAGCTCCGCAAAAACTTTTAGTTTCGCTCATACTTTGACCGATACGTCAGTCATAAGCACGAAGAGCAGCTGAAATGATAACACAATAAACAATTTAATTTCATATCAGATTGATGATAAGATTTGCTGCCATGAACACGATAGGCAAGGATGACAACGATGGATAGCGTGTTCAGGGCAGTAAAGATTATCAAAAAGATTATCAACAAGATGATTGGGGATTAGTATTAGTATTAAATCGGAGGAAAGCATGAGCGGGCGAGCAAGATCATGTTGTAACAGAGTTGAAAAAATAATGCAGCACCGCACGGTGCTGCATTCAGGCTTTTCAAAAAGCTGCCTTCTGAGGTCTACGATATAGATCATGGTGAGGAAAGGTCATACAAAAAGTTTTTGCAGAGTTTTTTTCAAAAAGCGACCTTTTCGATTATTTTAATAAGATATTAGTATTATTCCTCAGATCCGCCTTCATCGGAAGCGGCTCTGCGAAAAAATTTCTGTAAATTCAAAAACTGTGATAAAAACGTTATTATTGGAGCGACTGTAAAAAGCCGCTCCGTTTT
>CACZQG010000040.1 GCA_902783235.1 uncultured Ruminococcus sp. | reverse complement strand
GCACCGGGAGTATTGAATACTACGATACCATTTTCTGCACACCTATCAACAGGAATATTGTTTACACCTGCACCTGCTCTTGCAATTGCCAGAAGGTTATCACCAAATTCCATATCATGCAGCTTAGCAGAACGTACCATTATTGCATCAGGATTTGCTGCGCCATCGCTGACAGAATAATTTGAACCGAACCTGTCTGTTCCAACTGCTGCTATCTTATTAAGTGTCTGTATATTATACATTTTATAATGCCTCTTTCCTATTAGTCAATGATCTTAGATCAAGCGTTCTCTTCTTCAAATTTCTTCATGAAAGCAACCAGCTTTTCAACACCTTCAATAGGCATTGCATTGTAGATAGAAGCTCTCATACCGCCAACTGTTCTGTGACCTTTAAGGTTTTCAAAGCCTGCTGCCTTAGCCTCAGCTACAAACTTCTTATCCAGTTCTTCATTTCCTGTTACAAAAGGTACATTCATAAGTGAACGATCCTTCTTTTCTACTGTACCCTTAAAGAGCTTGCTGCTGTCAAGGAAATCATAAAGGATCTTAGCCTTCTTTTCGTTATGAGCCTTCATTGCTTCAAGTCCGCCCATTTTCTTTATCCACTTGAATACCTTGCCGCAGATGTATATGCCGTAGCAGGGAGGAGTATTGTAAAGTGAATCAGCGTCTGCCTGTGTTTTCCATTTGAGCATTGTGGGTGTAAAGGGCATTACATCATCTCTGATAAGATCCTCACGGATTATAGCAATAACAACACCGGCAGGACCAACGTTCTTCTGAACACCGCCGTAGATCACTCCATACTTTGAAACGTCTACAGGCTCTGAAAGGAAGCAGGATGAAACATCTGCTACCAGATCCTTGCCCTTTGTATTGGGGAGTTCCCAGTATTTAGTACCATAAATAGTGTTATTCTCACAGATGTAAACGTAATCTGCATCATCGGGAATATCAAGATCTGAACAATCGGGGATATAAGAGAATGTTTTATCGGCAGAGGAAGCTACCCTTACTACTTCGCCGTACTTTTCAGCTTCCTGAGCTGCTTTCTTAGCCCACTGTCCTGTGATGATGTATGCTGCCTTCTTATTTTTCATAAGGTTCATAGGAACTGCTGCAAACTGCTGGGATGCACCGCCCTGCAAAAACAGTACCTTGTAGTTATCGGGAATATTCATAAGGTCACGAATGTCCTTCTCAGCTTCCTTGATGATGTCATCGTATGCCTTTGAACGATGGCTCATCTCCATTACGGACATACCTGTACCCTTGTAATCCAGCATCTCGTCTGCTGCTTCTTTGAGAACTTCCTCCGGCAGTACTGCGGGACCTGCACTGAAATTATATACTCTTCCCATTTTATAAAACCTCCGAATAATATTTTTCTGAGCGCTCTGACGCTCACCATACTATATTATTATACCATTTTATGACATATAAGTCAATGGTTTTTTTAGTCTATCGGGATAGTTGCAAATTGTTTAACAACATTACTATTTTTTCAAAAGAATATTATTGTAAAATCATTTATGTCAACTTTTTTATTATTAAAATAATGCTATTTTATTCGTCACGAGAAATATATTTTTCACGGAGTTTATTTTCAAGTTCGGTAAAAGCGAAAATAAATTTTTCCTGTATAAGTACAAGCATATCATCTATTTTCTCCTCCGAATATATATGAGTCGAGATATTACGCTTATTCAACATCAGCAGCCACGTCTTTTCATCATCTATGAACGAACACTTGTACGCTGCCTTCAACACCTCTCTCGGAGAACCTAATGTGAACAGCACACCATACCTTATAAGCATTTCCTGAAGTGCCTTCCATGCAAGCTCGAATGTAAGACTAAACTGTCCTATAACTCCTGTTCTGTATATTTCATCCTGATGCACCTTTTCAAAATCGGCTTTTTTTAGTATTCTTAGTGAGTTAGAAAAGTTATCGATCTTTTTCATAGATAACAACACCGTCCCTTTCTATTTCCTCTTTTAGAGCTGAGGATATATGACTGTTCATATCAATAATATCAAAACTAAGCAGAGTCACGTTGTTTTCTTCTATATCATTATAGAGATCAATATAGCTGCCGCCCCATACGGCAATATCTATATCACTGCGTTCCGTATTATCACCTCTGGCACGGGAACCAAACAGCACTATTTTTTCCATATTATTCTTTTTGGCTATTCTGCGTATCTCTTTGTCTATTTCTTCTGAAAGATCGTATTTCATTTGTTTCTACCTTTTCCGATTTTATAATGATTTAAGGCAATACCGTGCAATTGTACGGTGCTGCCTTAATGGATATTACATTAAAAATGCGGACGAGCAATGCTCGCCCTGCATAAATATATGTTTTTATGATCTATCACTTGTCCGGCATAAAGCTTTCATCCAAATGACCAACGTAAAATGTGTTGGCATCACACCGATCACTTGATAACATCTGTACCCATAAATCCACGAAGTGCTTCGGGGACTGTGATGCTGCCGTCTGCATTCTGGAAGTTTTCAAGGATAGCAGCTACTGTTCTTCCCACTGCAACGCCTGAACCGTTAAGAGTATGAACAAACTGTGCCTTTTCCTTGGGAGCATTTCTGTATCTTATGGCAGCTCTTCTTGCCTGATAGTCAACAAAGTTAGAGCAGCTTGATATCTCTACATATCTGTTGTAAGACGGCATCCATACTTCGATATCGTATGTCTTTGCACTTGAAAATCCGATATCACCTGTAGAAAGTGCTACAACTCTGTAAGGAAGTCCCAGACCCTGGAGTACTCTCTCTGCATCATTTGTAAGGCTTTCAAGCTCATCCCATGATGTTTCCGGCTTTACAAATTTAACAAGCTCTACCTTGTTAAACTGATGCTGACGGATAAGACCTCTCTGATCTCTGCCGGCACTGCCTGCCTCTGCTCTGAAACAAGCTGAATATGCACAGTACTTGATAGGGAGCTTATCTCCGTCTATTATCTCATCACGATGCATATTCGTTACAGGAACCTCTGCTGTAGGGATCAGGAAGTAATCATTGTTTGCTACTCTGAAAGCGTCCTCCTCAAACTTCGGAAGCTGACCTGTACCTGTCATGGATGCTCTATTTACCATATAGGGAGGGAGTATCTCTGTATAACCGTTCTGTGTATGAGTATCAAGGAAATAGCTGATTATTGCTCTTTCAAGACGAGCACCGAGACCTCTGTAAAAATGGAAACGAGCACCTGTTACCTTTGCTGCTGTTTCAGGATCCAGTATACCAAGATTTTTACCCAGATCCCAGTGTGCAAGAGGCTCAAAATCAAATTTTGTGGGTTCTCCCCATTTTCTAACTTCTACATTTTCACTGTCATCCTTACCAATAGGTGTTGTTTCCGAAGGAAGATTTGGTATACGGAGGAGAGTATCTCTCTGTTTAGTTTCCAGATCACTTATGACCTTATCATCAGCCTTGATCTTTTCGGATATTTCCTTCATCTTAGCCATAAGCTCATCAGTGTTCTCACCGTTTTTCTTCATTATTGGTATCTGCTTTGACGCTTTATTCTGTTCTGCCTTTAAAGCATCTGTTTCGGTGGATATCTTTCTTCTTTCTTCATCGATCTTGAGAATATCATCGATGTAGCTGTCGTAATCAGCATTTCTTGTTTTAAGTGCTGCCTTTACTTTCTCGGGATTTTCTCTGATAATTTTGATATCAAGCATTTTTATTTACTTCCTTTTCTATTTAATTAGCATTTTGAGTGGGAGCAAATCGAGTATCGCTATTTAAGGCAACTGTCCCGGTATGCTTTGCTCCTGATGGTTACAGTAAATATCAAATGTGATATGACATTTACTGTTTTTTTATAGGCATTACCGTCTGCTATTCCGCAAGCTTTCTTGCCAGCTGGGAAAGATCCTCTTCGTTATAGAATTCAAGGATAAGTGCTCCTTTATTCTTTCCGTATTCGACCTTAACTTTTCTGCCAAGACGTTCATGAAGGCTTATTTCCATTTCTCTGAAATAGCTGTTGATCCTTTCATCTGTCTGCGGCTTTGGTTCTGAGGGTACTTCCTTTGATAGCTTTTCCAGTGCTCTTACTGTAAGATTTCCCGCAGCGGCTTTTCTTGCTGCTTCAAGCATTTTTTCTTCATCTTCAAATGCCAAAAGTGCTTTTCCGTGACCAATAGTTATATCTCCATTCTCCAGCATTTTTATTATCTCATCCGGAAGAGACAATAATCTCATAGCATTTGCCACTGCTGACCGGGAACGTCCCACTGTTTTCGCAACTTCCTCCTGAGTCATGCCGTACTGTTCTATAAGCTCATTATATCCCTTGGCTTCTTCAATAGGATTTAAGTTTTCTCTTTGCAGATTTTCAATAAGTCCTATCTGCATTGTTTCAGAGTCTGTAAACTCTCTTACCTGTACCGGCACCTCTGAAAGCCCCAGCATTCTTGCAGCTCTCCAGCGTCTTTCTCCTGCAACTATCTGATAGCTGCCACCATAGGGACGCACAAGAAGCGGCTGCAGCATACCATGTTGCTTGATAGAGTCAGCAAGCGCAGCTATACTGTCATCATCAAAGCTTTTTCTCGGCTGGTCTCTGTTTGGTTCAATATCTGACAGTCTCAGCGTCTGGGTTGACGCTGAATCTGTGGTATTGTCATCAAACAACGCTCCCAATCCGTTGCCAAGTCCTCCTTTTTTTGCCATTTGTTCACCTTCTTATTTTTTTCTCTTGAAAAGCCCCTTCTTTTCTTTTTTGGCAGGCGGCTCTTCTCCTAATATTTCCAATCCCAGAAGCTCGTAGCTTTCAGAGCCTCTTGAATTTTTGTCATAGTACATTACAGGCTGTCCGTAGCTGGGTGCTTCGGATAATCTTACGTTACGTGGTATTTTAGTTTTAAATACCTTTCCGGGCAGATATTTTTCTACCTCCGCTACCACCTGCTGGCTTACATTTAGTCTTGGATCAAACATTGTGAATAATACACCTTCTATATCAAGCAAAGGATTGTACTTATTCTTAATGATCCTGATGGTCTCCATTAATTGGCTGAGACCTTCCAACGCATAGAATTCCGCCTGCATAGGAACGATTATCTTGTCGCAGGCAACCAGACTGTTGATAGTCATAAGACTAAGTGAAGGAGGACAATCTATGATTATATAGTCATAATCCAGACGACAGGTAAGCAGCTGCATTTTCAGTCTGTTCATTCTGTCATCAATGCTTATCATTTCCACCTCTCCCCCTGCCAATGCTGAGGTCGCAGGAACTATACTCACATTTTTAAATTCTGTTCTTCTTATTGCTTCCTGTATCCTTGCCTGCCCTATGAGTATATCATAGGTGGAATACTCAATGGATTTTTTCTTTATGCCGAAGCCTGTTGTTGTATTACCCTGTGCATCTATATCAATACAAAGTACAGTGTAATCCCTTGATCCGAGATATGCCGCCAAGTTTACCACAGTAGTAGATTTTCCTACTCCACCCTTTTGATTTGCTACTGCATATATCTTACCCATTGTTTTTTCCTCCCATATTTCACTATATAAAATTATACCACTTTTCAGCTCATATGTAAAGATATAAAATATAGTATTTTTGTTCCACGTGGAACAATTTTTTAGGCATAAATAAAAGGAGAGCAAATGCTCCCCTTTTTATCATTTCTTTTTATCCATTATTGGAATTTTTACCCTGTATTCTATGTAATCCTCCCTTTGAATCTTCTCGGAATCCGCAGGTATTCCCGCAGCCTTCATAGTTTCCACAGCCTTATT
Source organism: uncultured Ruminococcus sp. (assembly GCA_902783235.1). Taxonomy (GTDB): domain Bacteria; phylum Bacillota; class Clostridia; order Oscillospirales; family Ruminococcaceae; genus Porcipelethomonas. Next base: position 3,625 of record CACZQG010000040.1, on the reverse strand, counting down.
GATAGTATTGATAAACAGCTTTACATTACGGAAAACTATACTGCGCTTTTTATAGCTTTCCTTTTCTCTCACCTTCCCTATGTAATCATCAATAGCCTGTTCAGTCTTCTCAACGTTAAGATTGAATTTTATAACTCTCGCAAGAATTTCAAGTCTATCCTCCTTATTAGCCAATCGAAGAAGTGAACGTGCGTGTCTTTCCGTGAGATTGAATTTCAGTATCAGTTCCTTTTCTTCATCAGAAAGCTTCAGTATCCTCAGCTTGTTCGCAATAGTAGACTGTGCCTTTCCCAGCTTTACCGCCGCATCCTCCTGTGTCATACCATAATAGGAAATAAGCTTTTCAATTGCATTCGCTTCATCAAAGAAGGACAGATCCTGACGCTGAATGTTCTCAACCAGTGCAAGTATTGCGCTTGTCCTCTCAGTGATATCAAGGATTATGCAGGGTACATATTTCAGACCTGACATTTTTGCTGCTCTCAGTCTCCTCTCCCCTGCTATCAGTTCATAACCTCCGGAAATCTTTCTGACTGAAAGAGGTTGCAATATACCGTTTTGACAGATACTCTCAGCCAGTGAGCTTATATCACCATGATCAAACTCAGTTCTGGGCTGATGCGGATTAGGTATAATATCCGTTACAGGTACCTGTACAATTTTATTTTCCTCCTTTTCTTTGTCTTTTGTAAAACTTAAAAATGCTGCCATTTGCCTTATCTACTTCCTTTCATTTTTGACCCTCCGCTGCTTCCCTGTCTGCGGTTGTCTATATACTAATTTTACCCTATCAAGGAAATAATTTCCACACAAAAATTCCCCTTTTATTTTTCATAAAAGGGGTGTATAAATTATTTTCCGTTATTTTCAAAGCGGCATTTTCTTTATCTGACCGCTGTTTCTGGGATATTTTACAGGAGTATGCGATATTTTTTCTGCAATAAACAGCTGTCTTCCGTCGCTATTATCAAGAAGATAGCTTTTTATATCCAATACCCTTCCGCCCATAGTACTCACTGCTTTTTCAGCAGTTGTAAGATCTTCTTTAGTACCTTTCATGGAAATGAATTTTCCGCCTACTTTAACAAAGCCCATACAGTATTCGCATAGTGTAGGAAGAGCTGCTACAGCACGGGCTGTTGCAATATCATATTGTTCCCTGTAGCTTTTATTATTTGCAGCTTGCTCTGCACGGCTGTGCAAGGTTTCAACATTTATTCCGAGCCTTGTTGAAAGTTCATCCAGAAATACTATTCTTTTATTAAGGCTATCCAGCAAAGTAAGATCTATATCTTCTCTGTAAAGCTTTAAAGGAACAGTAGGAAATCCTGCACCTGTACCTACATCAATTATTTTTCCGTTTTTGGGAATATCCGCATATCTGTTTATAAGTATGCTGTCCAGAAAATGCTTAACCCATATCTCATAAGGCTCTGTTATAGCTGTAAGGTTTACTTTTTCATTATACTCTGTTAAAAAACTGCAATATATCTCCAGCTTTTCATGAAGTGAATGACTGTATTCCAGACCGTTATTTTTAAATAAGTTTTCTGCTTTAATATAATCCATTATTCTCCCCTTTTATTCTGCTCCAACCATATTGCAAGAATAGATACATCAGCCGGAGAAACACCTGAAATACGAGATGCCTGTCCAAGATTTTCAGGCTTTAGCTTATTCAGTTTTTCCGCTGCTTCCAGTCTCAGTCCTCTGATATTTGAATAATCCACATTCTCAGGAAGCTTCTTGATCTCATTTTTTCTCATTAGCTGTATCTGAGCCATTTGCTTTTCTATATAGCCTTCATATTTGATCTGAAGCTCCACCTGTTCGCACACATCCTCAGGAAGCTTTTCTCTATTAGCATCAAAGGGTGCCAGCATTGAGTAACCAAGCTGAGGACGACGTATAAGATCTGCAAGCTTACAGCCTGTTTTAAGTGGTGCAGTACCCTTACCTTCAAGAAACATATTCAGCTCTTTACCGGGTGAAATATTCAAATGCTTTACTCTTTTTATTTCTTTTTCAATAAGAGATATTTTATTATTAAGCCTATCAAATCTTTCATCTGAGATAAGCCCTATCCTGTGACCTATGGGAGTGAGGCGCTGATCCGCATTATCCTGTCTAAGTACAAGTCTGTATTCACTTCTTGATGTCATCATTCTGTATGGATCCTGACACCCCTTTGTTACAAGATCATCAACAAGAGTTCCTATATATGAGCTTGCCCTGTCAAGTATCATCGGCTCCTTACCCTGTATTTTCAAAGCAGCATTTATTCCGGCAACAAGTCCCTGTGCTGCGGCTTCTTCATATCCTGAGCTGCCATTAAACTGTCCTGCACCATATAGTCCTTCTATAGCTTTAAATTCAAGGGTCGGCTTCATTTGAGTAGGATCACAGCAATCATATTCTATCGCATATGCAGGTCTCATTATCTCGACATTTTCAAGACCCTTTATAGTCCTGAGGAATTTCAGCTGTACATCCTCTGGTAGTGATGAGGACATTCCCTGTAAATAATACTCATCAGTATCAAGACCCATAGGCTCAACAAATAACTGATGTCTTTCCTTATCTGCAAATCTCACTACTTTATCTTCAATAGAGGGACAATACCTGGGACCTACTCCCTCTATCCTGCCTGAGTATAAAGGAGATCTGTCCAGATTATCAAGTATAACTCTATGGGTTTCAGGATTAGTGTAGGTAATATAACACGAAACAATATTTTTCATTTCCTTACCTACATTTTCAAATGAAAATGGGACTATTCTTTCATCTCCTTCCTGCTTCTCCATTTTATCAAAATCAATGCTTCTTCTGTGCACACGGCAGGGCGTACCTGTCTTAAAGCGGCGTATCTCAACACCATTTTCCATAAGACTTGCAGTTAATTTATTTGCAGGCAAATAATTATCAGGGCCGCTTTCATAGCTGGCTTCACCTATATGAATTTTCCCTTTAAGATACGTACCAGTAGCAATTATAACTGACTTTACTTTGTATTCAGCACCCAGCTTGGTAACTACACCTGTGATCTTTCCATTCTCTGCTTTTATGCCGGTGATCTCTGCCTGTTTAACACACAGATTATCCTGCCGCTCACAAACCCCTTTCATATAATTATGATATTTTACTCTGTCTGCCTGTACCCTGAGACTGTGTACAGCAGGGCCCTTGCCTCTGTTCAGCATTCTGCTCTGGATAAAGCATTCATCTGCTCCCCTGCCCATTTCTCCTCCAAGTGCATCTATTTCCATAACAAGATGTCCCTTTGCAGTTCCGCCGATGGAAGGATTACACGGCATATTTGCTATCTGATCCAGACATATAGTAAACAGTACAGTCGAGCATCCCAGTCTTGCACTTGCCAGTGCAGCTTCAACTCCTGCATGACCCGCACCAACTACAGCAACATCAAATTCACCCATATTATAATTCATAATTTTACTCCATTCGTTTTTGTTCCACGTGGAACATTATTGATGTCCCAATTAAATCTTGAAGATTTATGCGAAGAATTAAGCCAACCCCGCACAAAGACCGCTGGAAGCTTTGCACGTCATCTGCTTGCAGATTTTCCTTTATCTTGCACAAAATCTCTTTGACATACGCCAGT
>CACZQG010000039.1 GCA_902783235.1 uncultured Ruminococcus sp. | reverse complement strand
ACTGGCGTATTTCAAGCCTTTCCGACGCAGAAGTTCAGTATTTAGACAAGCAGAAAATTCAAGATTTAGTTGGGGGATCAATAAAACCGAGGTGAGATACTATGCTTCCACAAGGACTGTTGGATTTTTTGGTTCGGATACGTCCGCAAATGGGCTGTTTTATTATTCTGATATATATATCACGCTGCTATTTTATGGTCAAAAGAAAGAAAACAACATCTCACAAGATCTTTTCCATGATACTTATTACGGCAATGGTAAATGATATCTTTGATATAATTACTGTATTCTGTGTCAATGAACTTGATATCATACCATATTGGTTTAATAAAATAGTGCATATTGTGTTCCTGTACACCATTTTCCTGATATTGTATTTGTCTTATGCCTATATAAACAATCTTATAAACGGTAAATTCAAAAACAGACTCTTGACAGCTCTTCCCGCAATATTGGCATTTTTGGGTATCGCTTTACTGCCCATGTGGTTTGTGGAGGACAGAAACTGCAATTATTCATCCGGACCGGGAGTGTGGCTTTGTTATGTAAGTGCACTTATATACTTTGTGGTAAGTGTCGTTTTGATAGCAAGTAAAGGAAAGCTGTTGAATCAAAAGGCAAGACTTGCAATTTTCACTTCATTATTCACCATCTTTTTTGTTACCTTAATACAATTCCTGGGTGTTCTTATAACCTGTGTGGGTATAACACTGATCTGTATCACACTTTTTTATACAGTGGAAAGCCCGGATGCGATCCTTATAGAAACTCTTGAATATGAACGTGAAAGAGCTAATGAGGCAAACAGAGCTAAGACCCAGTTTCTGTCAAATATGTCCCATGAGATAAGAACTCCTATAAATGCTGTATTGGGCATGAATGAAATGATAATGAGAGAGAGTGAGGATGATAATATTCTCTCTTACTCCGAAAATATTCAGACTGCCGGAAATACTTTGCTTGCGCTTATCAATGAGATACTTGATTTTTCAAAGATCGAGGAAGGAAAGCTGGAGGTCATTCCGGTGGACTATGATGTCAATGAGGTCATTAATGATCTTGTTAATATGATCAAGCCTCGTGCAGATGCCAAGCAGCTGAGACTCATAGTAGATGTGGACGAAAATACTCCTTCCAAGCTTCACGGCGATGAGATCAGGCTTAAACAGATCGTTACAAATCTGCTTACTAATGCCGTAAAGTATACAAGGATAGGTACTGTCACATTTATGATAAGCTTCAAGAACGTTCCGAATGACAGAGGCTCTGTTATGCTGGATGTTTCTGTTTCGGATACAGGTATTGGTATCAAAAAGGAAGATATTCCCAAGCTTTTTGATGAATTTGAGAGAATTGAAGAAAAACGCAACAGAAATATTGAAGGAACCGGTTTGGGACTTAATATTACTCAGAAGCTGCTTACCATGATGGATAGTTCGCTGCAGGTACAGAGTGAATATAGTAAGGGCTCTACCTTCAGCTTTTCAGTAATGCAGGGTGTAGTTGACAGAACTCCTTTAGGTAACTTCAAGCCTGTCATTAAAAGAGCAATAAGCGAGCATTCAAAAGCAAGCGGTAAATTTACTGCTGCCAATGCGCTTATACTTGTGACTGATGATACACCCATGAATCTTACGGTTTTTAAAAATCTTCTTAAAAAGACAAAGATAAAGATAGATACTGCCGTAAGCGGTGATGAATGCATTAAAATGTCCCTTGAAAAGAAATATGACATAATATTCCTGGATCATATGATGCCTCATAAGGATGGTATCGAGACATTGAAGGAAATGCTTGAGCATACCGAATCACCCAACAGCAATACTCCGGTCCTATGCCTGACTGCAAACGCTATAGCCGGTGCAAGGGATACATATATTGATGCAGGATTCACTGATTATATTACCAAGCCTATAGACCCCGAGATACTTGAAAACATGATAATAAAGTATCTGGGTCCTGATAAGATAACACTTATCAAAAATAAAGAAAAGACATTTAAAACATATGTAAGTGATGATATAAAAGAGCAGGCTGCTGCTTATGAGCGAGGAAATGCCTCATCATACGGAAAGACAAACAGCATGGAGCAGCAGGGGTATATGGGAGTTAATATATCTGAGCCGGCGAAAAAGCCCATGAATATCACTTATGATCAAAATGAGGATGATGATGTGGTTATACCTGAATTTTTGTACAGTATAAGAGACCTTAATATTGCCGACGGTATCAGTCATTGCGGTTCTGAAAGCTCATTCCTTGAGACCTTGACTACCTTTGCCGAGACCTCCGGTAAAATAGCTGATGATACCGAAGGATTCTGGAAGGTGCTTGATATTAAAAATACCACTGTCAAGGTACACGCAATGAAGAGTATGCTGAGAATAATTGGCGTTGCTCCTTTGAGCAGCTTTGCAGAACGTCTGGAAAAAGCCGGCAATGAGAATGATATCAAAATGCTGGAGACATATATTCCTGAGCTGCTCAATGGTTACAGAAAGCTTTCACAGGAGCTGCAGCCGCTTCTTGAAATGAAAGTTTCTGAGGACGAGCTGCCCTTTATTGAAAATGAGAAGCTTTATGAGATGTATCGCAGCATAGATAAGTATGCCCAGAATTTTGATTATGACAGTATTGATGAAGCATTGGCTGAAATGAAGAATTATCAGATACCTGAGGATGAACAGCCGGTATTCCAAAAGCTGAAGGATGTAGTGGAGAATTTTGACTACGATATGGTATCAGATGTAATTTCCGAGAAAATAAAATGATCGTATGTGATCTATATGCAAAGCTGTCAGGCGATCCTTGTGAGGCGTTGCCCATATGACTGCAAAAGGATCCGGTATGCTGTAAGTAAAGATAAGGCAGTATAAAGAACTGAAATATTATTTTATCATGAACGGAGGATTTTTGTATGGCAGGGAAGATTATGATCATTCATGAAGGTGCTACCTTTATGATCGGTTCCCTTGAAAGTAACATGAAGGCAGCCGGCTACGATATAGTACAGGCTATGCCTAATGTTGAGGAGATCACTAACAAAAAAGAGGATGTAGATATGTATCTGCTGTTTGCAGGTGAGTTCCTCTATGATAGCTACAATGTGCTTGTGTATTTAAAGGATGTTTGTGCCGAAGAAGAAAAAATGCTTTGTATCATCGGTTATAACAATGAGATCGAGATGATCGAGGAGGTTATTCCCAAAAAGATCATTACCAGTGTGTTTACCCGTCCCTTTGATATGAAGACCCTTTCATTATCTTTGAAAACTCTCGTAGATGCCAATGCACAGAATATGCAGAAAAAGCATATCCTTCTTGTTGACGATGATGTTGCCTTTTTAAGGACTCTTCGTGACTGGTTTTCCGGAAGATATCGAATCACTGCCGTAAAGTCAGGTATGCAGGCTATAACCTATATAGCAGGTCACAAGCCTGATCTTATTCTGCTTGACTATGATATGCCTACTACTCCCGGCCCTCAGATAATGGAGATGATTAAAAGTGAGCCTAATTTTGCCAAAATACCGATCATTTTCCTTACCGGTAAATCTGACAGAGAGAGCGTTATGAGAGTAATGGCTTTGAAACCGGATGGATATATACTTAAAACTATGGGGAAAAATGATATAGTCGCTGCTGTTAACAGATTCTTTGATTCACAGAAAGCACAGATGGGTGACTGATCTTTAAGGCGTATCTGCTTATGCAGTGCGCCTTTTTTGCATTGTTCAGGGGGCATACAACAATATTTTAAAAAAATCTTAAATAATTCTTAAAAAATCAAAAATACCTCTTGACAAATGATACTATGTAATGTATAATATAACTTGTAAGGAAGTAATAAGCATCTGTAAATGATCTTTGATCAATTTCAGGTGCAATTATCTTACTATTGATACTGCGTTATGCATAGTATATCGCTAAAGGAGGTATGTTATGGACATCCAGCTAAAAAGAGGATTGTTGGACGTTTGTGTATTAGCTGCCATTAAGACTGAGGATTCATATGGCTACAGGATAGTTAAGGAACTGAATTCTTACGTGGAAATATCTGAAAGCACTCTTTATCCAATACTCAGACGGCTCGAAAGCGCTCAATTCCTGACAGTAAAGAGTGTTGAGCACAATGGGCGGCTAAGAAAATATTACAGCATCACAAAACAAGGACTTGATAGGATCGAGGCATTTAAGTCAGAATGGAAAGAGATAGTGTCCATTTACGAATACATTACAAGGGAGGAAAAAACATCATGACTAAACAGGAGTTCATTACTAATCTGAGGGAAAAGCTGATGTGGCTCACATCGGAGGAACTGGAAAAAACTGTGAATTTCTACAGCGAAATGATAGATGACCGAATGGAGGAGGGTGCTTCGGAAGAGGAAGCAGTTGCAGCATTGGGATCTATGGATGATATCACTGTTAAGATCGCAAGGGAAGTTGGCAAAGAAAATGAGGAAAATACTGGTATTCCTGCTCCCAAAACTGTTGTTGTTAAAAATTCAAGTGAAAACACAGTACTTAAAATATTGATCGTTGCAGTAACTTTTCCTATCTGGTTTCCCATAATAGCTACAGTTTTATCGGTAGGCTTTGGTCTTCTTGCAGGACTGTTTGGCATATGTGTCGGATTTGGCGGAGCAGTTATCGGAGGCCTTTTAAGCTCCATAAGGTTTTTTGTTGATGGAAATGCAGCGCAGGGAGCATTCATGCTGGGAGTTTTTATTTTTAGTATCGGTGTATGCATATTCATATTTTTCGGCTTTATTGCAGCGTGCAAGGCTGCCGGCAGAGGGATCAAAAAGCTTTTCAAATGGGTAAAAGAGCTTTTTGATAGCAGAAAGGAGAATAGTAATGAAAGCATCTAAGAAAATAGCACTTATAACAGCAGCAGTATGCCTGATAGGCGGTATAATCATATCACTGACGGCTTTTGCAAATATGAATTATGACATAACAAAGCTTGATACATTTGTAAAGGAAACAAATGAGGTGGTGATCCGGGATAAGTTCAATAGTATCAATATTGATGATACATTCTCGGACATCAGGCTTTTACCTTCCGCTGATAAAAAATGTATGGTGGTATTTCATGAGGGTGAGAATATACATCACAAAGCTACAGTAAACAATAATACTCTTGATATTTCCTGTAATGATACCACATTCTCTGAGGATTTTTTATTTTCCGGTTTCATCTTCCATAAAATATCAGTTGAGCTTTACCTTCCCGAGAAGGAGTACAACAGCCTGGATATAAACCTTTCCAGCGGAGATATTAAGGTGGATGATGCTTTCTGGTTCAAAAGTGTAAGATGTAAAAATCGCAGCGGTGATATCAGATATAATGCCGGGGCAGGATCACTTGCCTTGGAATGCAGCTCAGGAGATATTATCCTATCAGGTGTAAAAGCGGATGATATAACAGCAGAATGCAGCAGCGGAGATATTGACCTTACAAGTATTGAATGCAAAAACATTGACTCTCAATGCTCCAGCGGAGATATACAGCTGAAAAATGTTGTGTCCGTAGATAAACTCAATGCGAAAACCTCCAGTGGAGATATTGAACTGAGAGAGTGCGACGGAAAAAATGTTGAGCTTGAAGCTACAAGCGGAGATATAGAAGGTACATTTCTTACAGGAAAAAAATTCGATGCAGATAATACCAGCGGAGATATTAGTATTCCGGATAACGACAGCACCAGTGATAGTCTATGCAGAGTCAGAACGACCAGTGGTGATATTAAATTATCAATATGTAAAAAATAAAATAAAAAGCTGTCTGTGTGAAATCACAGGCAGTTTTTTGCACTATTCAGTATAAATGTCTAATATATTGAATGATATTTGTAAAAAGCTACATAAATCTATTGACATTGTTTTTTATGTGTGGTAAAATATAATATGTGATAATAGTGTTATAAGTGTGAAAGCTATGTGACATTATTACGAGTGGGTCAATTTTTATACGTTTAAGGAGGATCAGTTAAAGTGAAGAAACACACACTAAAAAGAGCAATTGCTGCTCTTACCTGTGCTGCTATTACCGCAACAGCAGCCGTTTTTCCGTCAAATGCTGCGTACATTGACGAGAAAAATCCCAACAATTATGACAATTTTGCGGAAGCCTTGCAGCTTGCACTTTGCTTCTATGATGCAAACAAGTGCGGTGATATGGTTGGCGAGGACGGTTACTACAAATGGAGAGGTGACTGTCATGTAAAGGATGGGGAAATACCTCTTCAGCCAATGAAGACTTTGGATGACAATAAAAAAGCATCCGAGGACAGTGGTAAGGGCGACGGCGGTCTCAGTGCTGCTGAGGGTCTGTATGAAGGTACCAACATGAGCCAGGAATTCATTGATAAGAACAGAAAGTGGCTGGATCCTGATGGAAACGGCACTCTTGATCTTACCGGCGGCTGGCACGATGCAGGTGACCATGTAAAGTTCGGTCTTCCCGGTTCTTTTTCAGCATCTACAGTAGGCTGGGGCTACTATGAATTCCGTCAGGACTATATAGACATGGGTCTCCAGCAGCACGTTGAGGATGAGCTTCGTTGGATAAATGATTACTACATAAAAGCTACATTTATGGACGATAAGGACAATGTGGTCGCTTACTGTTATCAGGTAGGTGAGGGTAATAATGACCATAACTATTGGTGCGCTCCCGAGTTACAGGTTGATGATACAGTAGTTGCTACAGCATCCTGTGCAGTAAAGAGACCTGCGTACTTTGCTACAGCTGAAACTCCTGCATCCGATCAGGCAGCCGGTGCTGCAGCTTCTCTGGCCATCAACTATCTGAATTTCAAGGATACGGATGCAGATTATGCAAATGAATCACTTAAATATGCAAGAGCCCTTTATGATTTTGCAAAGGCAACTCATACCGAGGAAGCCGATAATGGTACAGCAACGCCTATAGCAACTTCTCTTGGATATGACGGCGGTTTCTATACATCAAGTTACGACTATGATGAGCTTTCCTGGGCAGCAGTATGGCTTTACTACTGTGCAGTTGCTGAGGCAGAGGATAAGGATGCTGCAACACAGGAAAAAGTAAAGAAGGATGCATATGATCTGTACATCATGGACATTATTGCTGTTGATGAGAGTACAACTCTTACTTCTGAGGAGGGCTTCTCAGCCGAGGATAAAACCGGTCAGCAGCCTTCACATCCTTATACAGGCTGGATAAAGAGAATTATCACTGATACCGGCAGATGCTGGCAGAACATATGGGTACACTGCTGGGATACAGTATGGGGCGGCGTATTTGCCAAGCTTGCTCCTATCACCAATACTGCCCGTGACTGGTACATTTTCAGATACAATCTGGAATTCTGGTCAGGCTGTGCTAAAACAGTTGATACTACCGGCTGGGGCTATGAGCCTGTTCATTCACACAAATATTTCGGCAGAGACGACTATCTGTGGAATACACCTATGACCTGTGATGAGATCCCTGATCTTCCTGAGCAGGATGGCGGCTGGATAGCTAAGTCTCCTACAGGCTGGGCAGTTGTTTCCGACTATGGTGCAGCAAGATATAATACAGCAGCAGGTCTTTGTGCCTGTGTATATGCAAAGACTACCGGTGATGAAATATTCCTTCCCTGGGCAAAGGCACAGGCTGAGTATGTTCTGGGTAACAACCCTATGGGTTATTCTTACCTTGTAGGATATGGCAACAGCTATGCAACACATCCTCATCATCGTGCTGCACACTGCTCAGGCACACAGAGCATGGATGATCCTATCAATGAGACACATACCCTTTGGGGTGCATTGTGTGGTGGCCCGGATCTGAAGGACTTCCATAATGACGTTACCAAGGACTATATCTACAACGAGGTTACTGATGACTATAATGCCGGCATCTGCGGCGATCTGGCAGGTCTTTATCACTATTATGGTGCCAAGGGCAAGGAATACGAAAAGGATAATCACATTATCCCCAACTGGGATATGTCCAAGAATGCTGAAAACGGCTTTGAGCAGATAGATGAAAACGGTGATCCGCTTCCTACAGGACTTTATATGTCAGGCGGCTGGGCGCAGAAAACCGAAGCTGCTTATCAGGTAAAGGTAGTGATCCACAACAGAACAACTGATCCTCCCAGATTCTGTCATAATCTTAAAGCAAGATATTATTTCAATATAAGTGAGCAGATGGAAAAGGGCGAGGATATCAGCATGATCCACACCGAGACAGACTATGATGCTCAGGCAGGATATTCAAGCAACAAGAGCCACGCAACCATATCCGATCCTATAAAATATGATGACAAGGGTACATATTATGTTGAGATCTCATGGCAGAACTGTGATTTCTACGGCAGCCGTATTTACCAGTTCCGAATCGTAAATGATCTGGACGATGTTGAGTATAAGGCAGTTATGGATCCAGAGAATGACTACAGCTTCCAGGATCTTGTAAGCTTTGAGGATGAGAACTCAGCAGAGGCTATTACAAAGAAGATTACTCTTTATGCTGATGATCAGTTTGTATGGGGGATTGAACCTGATGGTACAGAAGCCCCTGAGAATGATATGGTAGATGATCCTACTCCGAAGGATCCAAAGGTAACTACTGTAACAACCAAGGCAGCAGGTAAGACTACAACAAATACAACAACAGTTACTACAGCAGCACCAAAGACAACTACTACTGCTAAGGAACCATCTTCTGTAGTTAAGGCAAGTCTTTTAGGTGATGTTGATGTTAATGGTGTTGTTGAATTGGCAGATATAACTGTTCTGTCCAAATACATACTCAATCCTGTAACCTTCAAGCTTAAAAATGAAATTGCCATGGCAAATGCAGATATTAATTCAGACGGTAAAGCAGATGTACTTGACAACTCTATGCTCATTGAGTACAATCTTGGTACATTAAAGAAGCTGGGCTGATAAAACGCATATTATACAAATAATAAAAAAGAACATTCAATCGAATGTTCTTTTTTTATTGATGATGAACGATGATCCTTAGATCATTCCTCCTTATACATCAGTATACTTACGTTGAATAGTCTGTTTTCTGTATTGATTACCAGTGAACCGCTGTAGCGATCGACCATATTTGCTACAGAACGAAGACCTATTCCGTGATTCGGTTTATTGGCAACAGGAAGACCGTCCTTGCCAATAGGGATAACACCATTGTAAGGATTTTTGATTGATACTATAACTGTTTTATCTGCAATGGTTCCAACAGCGGCATGAATGCTTCTGTCAATAAGGGGAAGTGACTGAACAGCGTTTATAGAGTTTTCTATAAGGTTTCCAAGTACTGCACACAGGTCTGCTTCCTTAATGGGTATATTCTCATCAAGATTAAGCTTCCAGAATATCTTGACATCTTTTTTTTCTGCTATGCAGTTATAATGTGCAGCTATAGCATTGACTGTATTATTTGCGCAAAAGCGCTTGGGGTTTTCAGACGAAGTTTCACTGAATTGATTAATGTATTCCAGCAGCCTTTCAATTTTACCGTCTTTAGCCAGCTCACTTATAACGTGGAGATGATGACGGAAATCATGACGCATATTTCGTGTTTCCTCCAGATATCTCATTGTTTTATGATATTGCTTTTCTTCCATTTGCAGCAGATTGTAGCTTTGTTTTAACTTTTCGCTTTCAGTGATTTTTGATGCGATCCACCAGAATATGTAATTGAGTACCCATGCGGAAAGGGGGATAACTATTAATACTACCAGGGATACAATGCGCATTCTTCCAGTCATAACATTCTGGGCACTTAATGGCTTCATCCAAATGACACCGGCAGAAAATACAATAGGTATTATCATCAGCCATTTCCATGTATTATCTATGCTTTCGTTATCCATGAGTTCGGGAAGATTGATTCTCAAAAGATGGAAAAAAACTATGCATAACAAGATCCCAATACCCATAGCAACTGCTCCAGATATACAATAAAACACGTTCATTGTATTTGAAAGCTCCAGGGGTGCGGTCAGAAAAGTGGTATAGGTAGTTGCAAATGATGTGATGAGCATTGCTGTTGTGAAGCAATATACCTTTTTGAATACGGAAAGATCAAAGCATAGATTATATGCAATAAAGCAGGGAACAAGGAATGGCAGAAGAAGGGAATTTGTAGGGAACTTGGTTAAGGAACATATGATGGAGCCGGCGATAATTGTTCCAATAAGAGTCAGTGTCATAATTATAAAGAAAAAATGCTTATTAATACGCAAATGTCGGTAAACCGGAAGTATTGACATAAAGGCACCGGGAAATACTAAAGAAAATTCCAGTGCGTAACGAAAAAAAATATCTATGCTCATGTGAAGAAGCCTCCTTGCAGTTTGTCTGCTGTATAGGCAGTAAATCTATCGGCAATTTTCTTCTTTTCCCTTACACGAATAGAACACAGGTCTCCATCCTGCATTACAAAGCAGCAGTCGTGGATATTCACAGCGTAATCCATGTTTATCATTACACCACGGTTGCATTCGATAAAATTAGGTTCATTGATAAGCTGATCATGTATTTCCGAATAGGTCATTTTACATTCAAACTGCTTGCCTGTTATCATTTTCAGACAAACCACATGCTGACCGGAACAGATCTGCATAATATCTCTGATGGGAATGGATATGACCGAGCCGGTAAGTCGTATCTCAATTTCCTTGACAGATGCTGAAAAATGATTCATCACCTTGTTTATAACCTCTTCAAACCTGTGATCTGAAACAGGCTTTATCATATATTCAAAGGGCTGTACAGCAAAGGTATCGAAAACGAATTCTTTTGTGGTTGACATAAAGATTATAGCAATATCCTCATCAATTTGTCTGAGCTGCCGTGACATACTTATTCCGCTTACAATTCTTTTCTGGGGAAAATCAAACTGCTCATGTTCACGGCATAAGCATATATCAAGAAAAACCACATGATAGCTGCCTTTGCGATATGCTTTGAAAAAGCTGTCTGCACTTTCAAAACAGGTTACATTCAAGCTGTTATTTTTAAAGGATACCCTTGATGCAAGCAGCCTGATACGTTCACGGTCTGCTTCAAGGTCATCTATAACTGCAATATTAAGTTCCATTATGCACCTCGCTTAATATTTTATTTCATATTTAAGGCAAACCCAAATCCTGCAAAGACAGGATCTGGGGACAACAACTGCTATTTGGCAGTTGTTGAGGACACATTATTTATTATAACATGAATTGCTCGAATGTCAATAGCATATTCCTGAACGTCAAGTTTTGTTCCTGAACGTCAAATGTAAAAATTATTTACAGAATTATTTACCAATTATTTGAAATGAAATTTGTT
>CACZQG010000038.1 GCA_902783235.1 uncultured Ruminococcus sp. | reverse complement strand
CCAAATCTTTGATTTGGATAGAAACACAAGTACGTTTAGGTATTTGGTGGAGAGAAATGCAAAAGCTCCTGGGTAAACCGGTATTCCTGTGACTTTATTCCCAGGTCAATTTTCTCTCTGCCTTCGTCTTTTGGCAAGCTTTAATTAGGGGAGCAATAGCGTGGTTGCAGTAGCATATAGAGTAAGAATTACGGGTACTGTAAAATAGTCATCCAAAGCAAAAGGCAGAGATCGCTATACTTTGATCTCAGACTTTTACTTTGGATGACTTTATTTACATGACCTTAAAGCTTTGCATTTTATCAAAGAGATGCAATAAGTATTTTCTCGATATCCTGCTGGGTCAGTGGTGCATATGCATTTTCAAGACCCTCGTTTACAGCAATGTGATGCGCCATTTCACTGATACGGCTGTCATCTATACCTACATCCTTCAGATGCATGGGGATACCAATAGATTCAAAGAAATCGTATGTTGCCTTTATAGCCTTTTCAGCGATCTCAAAAGGAGGAAGGGTGCTGTCTATATCGAATACATTTACTCCGTATTTTACAAATCTTCCGACTGTTTTATCACTGAGTATATGGGTCATCCAGCGTGGAGTAATTATTGCAAGTCCTTCACCATGTGTAATGTCGTAGTAGGCACTGAGGGCGTGCTCTATTCCGTGGCATGGCCAGCCCGAAGGACTGTTTCCCAGTGAGTATATTCCGTTGCAGCCCAGGGTGCAGGCAAACATCATTTCAGCTCTTGCTGTATAGTCTCTGGGATCATCAAGACATTTTTTGGCGTTGATCATAAGGCTTTTCAAGCCGGCTTCGCAAAAACCGTCATTCAGAAGTGTAGCATCCTCACAGAAATACTGTTCTATTATATGGTTCATCGCATCTGCACAACCTGCGGCAGTCTGTTTTTTTGATACACTAAAAGTATAGGTAGGATCCAGGAAGGAAACTGCCGGGTAAAGATGAGGATCCATATAGCCGATCTTATCATTTGTCTCTGTACGGGATATAACACCGCCGCTGTCATATTCACTTCCTGTTGCTGCAAGGGTGAGTATATCAACTATAGGAAGGGCAGCCTGAGCCTTGACCTTATAGGTAATAAGATCCCATACGTCACCATCGTATTTTGCACCGGCAGCAATTGCCTTTGAGCAGTCAAGTACACTTCCGCCGCCAACTGACAGTATCACATCGATGTTATGCTCCTTACAAAGTCTTACACCCTCAAGGACACTGGGGTCATATTTTGGGTTAGGCTGTATGTCTGACAGCTCGATGATCTCAAAACCGTCAAGCAGCTCCTTGACCTTGTCATACAGACCAATTTTTTTGATACTGCCGCCTCCGTAGGTAAGCAGTATTTTTTTTCCGAAAGCAGACATTACCTTCGGGAGCTGTGATATAACTCCCTCACCGAAAATTAGTCTTGTAGGTGTCATGTAATCGAAATTCTGCATATTATTTCCTCCTGATGCTCCATTAGTAAACGTTTTATGGAACCATGAGCGGTCAAGCACTACGGAATAGTTGCGGTAACAGCAGTCCGATCAATAGAGCCTATCACGCTTTGCTAAGATAGTGGTCAACGTTTACTGTATTTTGAATAGTTTTGTAAATTAATTATAACATATTTTTTATAAAAATACAAGAGAATATTTAAAAGTGTATTTGAAATATCTAAAACAACTATAAATAAACGACTTTTTCATCAATATCGTTTACATATTTTACTATTATTTTCTTAAAATAAAAAAATAATTATTGTGGAAACAACTATGTAAAAAAAGTTACATCTGTGAAATACGAAAACGTTTCAGTATGTTAAAATATTACACATAGAAAGAAATGATAGAGGAAAAGAATTAGCTAATTCCACAAAAACAGTTTGACTGTTTTATGCAAAAGGTAATAATGTAAGCATTAAATGTCATCATTATGATGGCTAATTATGAGAAATGAGGTAAAGAATATGAGAATTGGAATCAGGGGCAAATTACAAAAATTTGCTGCATTCTGTGCGGCAGGAGCACTGGCAGTAACGGGACTATCTGTTACAAATACTTCCTTTGTTGAAAAGGTCGATGCAGCAAGTGCCTGCACAGTTAACACAAGTAAAACTTATCAGACCATCAAAGGCTTCGGAGGAATGAACCTTCCTGAATGGACAGGCGGAGATCTTACAGATGCACAGAGAAATACAGCCTTTGGAAACGGTACCGGTCAGTTGGGGCTCTCAATGGTAAGAATATATGTGAGTGACGATTCAAATCAGTGGAGAAATGCTTTGGCAACTGCAAAAGCAGCACAGGCAAAGGGTGCGATAGTTTTTGCTACTCCCTGGAATCCACCTGCAAATATGAGAGAATCATTTACCAAGTATGTAAGAACATGGACAGGAAACGGTTTCCAGAATGTACCAAAGTACAATCAGCGCAGACTTAAAAAGAGCAGCTATCAGGCTTATGCGCAGCATCTTAATAATTTTGTTAAATATATGGAGTCAAACGGTGTTAACCTTTATTCCGTATCAATACAGAATGAACCTGACTACGGTTCCGAATGGACATGGATGGAGCCGGAGGATTGTGCAGAATTCATTGCAAAGTACGGTAAGACAGTTACTAACGGTACACGCTGCAAGCTGATGTCTCCCGAGACATTCCAGTACAACAAGGATTATTATAAAAAAATACTGGCTGACTCAAAGGCATTTGCCAATACTGATCTCTTTGGCACACATTTCTATGGTACACAGCGTTCACAGATGGATTTCCCTGCCCTTGAAAACTGCGGTAAGGATATCTGGATGACTGAGGTTTATGTTCCCAACAGTGAGGCAGGCTCCAATGAACGTTTCCCCGAAGCACTTCAGGTATCTGAGAATATCCATAACGGTCTTGTTGTAGGAAACATGAGTGCTTATGTATGGTGGTACATAAGAAGAAGCTACAGCCCAATGAATGAGAATGGTACAATTAGCAAGAGGGGTTATGTATTTGCGCAGTACTCCAAGTTTATTCGTCCCGGCAGCGTAAGACTTGATGCAACAGAGCAGCCCAATAATGGAGTATATGTTTCCGCATTCAAGAACAATCAGACAAATCAGATTACCATTGTTGCACTTAACAATTCAGGCAGTGAATATAATCAGGTATTCAATCTGTCAGGTGCATCCATTAAGAAGATCAACAGATACAGAACAGGTCAGAGCGAGAACCTTGCTCTTACTCAGAACCTTGCATTCTCAGGCAGCAGCTTTAATGCTCAGCTCCCGGCAAGAACAGTTTCTACATTTGTAGTAGATCTTAACGGCGGCAGCTACAGCCCTGTTGTTACTCAGCCGGCAGTTACCCAGGCTCCAAAGACAACCACAAAGACTGCAGCTACAACCGCTAAGCCTTCAAACAACAATAATACCGGAAGTGCATTTTTCAATGACAGCTTTGAAAGCAGCGCAGATGGCTGGACCGGCAGAGGTGCAGCAAACGTTACACTCAGCGGCAGGATTGCAGCTGCAGGAACAAATTCACTTCTGGTTCAGAACAGAACTGCTGCATGGAACGGTGCAACTAAGAAGCTTGGCAGTCAGTTCGTACCCGGTAAGGCATATAGCTTCGGAACAAAGGTATATTACTTCGATGGCAATGCAAATACCACATTTATGCTGACTATGCAGTATACAGATGCTAACGGTCAGACCAAATATGCAAATATTGCAACAGTAAATGCATCAAAGGGCAATTGGGCAACACTTGAAAACAAAAGCTTTACTATTCCTTCAGGTGCCAGGAATATGGAAGTATATGTAGAATCCTCGGGTACTACAAATAACTTCTACATTGACAGCGCATATGGTGCTGCTTCGGGCAGTGCTCCTGCACAAACCACAAAAGCAACTACCAAGGCAACTACCAAGGCAACAACAAAAGCTACAACAAAGGCAACTACAGTAACTACAAAGGCAACAACCAAGGCTAACAGCAATAACAATAACAACAATAATAATAGCAGTAACTCAGCTCTTCAGCAGGGTTGGTTCTTCAGTGACACATTTGAAAATGGCAGTGATGGTTGGACTTCAAGAGGCGGCAGCTCGTTCCTTTCCGGCAGAACCGCTTACGAGGGTATCAATTCACTGGGTATTCAGAACAGAACAGCTTCCTGGAATGGTCTAATAAAGAAGTTGGATGGTAATTTCAAGGCAAATAATATGTACAGCTTCAGTGTAAATGTTAATTTCGTTGACAGCAGCAAGAGCAGTGAAAAATTCTATCTGAATGTTCAGTACACAGACGTAAACGGTCAGACTCAGTATACAAATATTGCTCAGGCAACGGTACAGAAAGGTCAGTGGAAGCAGATATCTAACCAGTACTTCTATATGCCCTGGGGTTCTAAGGACATTTCACTTGTTGTAGAATCTGAGGGAACAGATAACTTCTATATTGATCAGGCTGTAGGTGCTGTTTCCGGAACTTACATAAAAGGTGCTAATTGATATGCAATAATACATTCTGTAAATAATATAGTTGAATCTCCCGATCGAAAATGGTCGGGAGATTGCTTCGTTAAATATCAATAAAACAGAGCACACTATCTTGAAAAATACTGGTAAAAGCGAAATTTTAAAAAGGAAAATGAATAAAATAATTGATTTTTCAAGAATAATGTAGTATAATTGATACAACAAGTAAATTTCCATAGTGGGAGGGCTTTTAATGATATACACAATAACCTTCAATCCTGCCATAGATTATATCGTATATATAAATGATCTCAAGCCCGGAAGTGTGAATAGGGCTGATACAGAGGAGATATATTTTGGCGGTAAAGGGATCAATGTGTCCATCATTCTGAAGGAGCTTGGGATCGACTCAAAGGCACTGGGATTTGTAGCCGGGTTTACCGGTGATGCTATTGAACAGGGTATACTTGAAATGGGAGTTAAGACGGATTTTGTACATCTTCCTGTAGGCTGTTCAAGAATAAATGTCAAGCTTAAATCAGGACTGGAAACCGATGTGAACGGACAGGGACCTGAAATTGACAGCACATCTATGGAAACGCTGTTTTACAAGCTTGATAAACTGTCTCAGGGGGATACATTGATACTTGCCGGAAGTATTCCTAATTCGCTTCCAAAGGATATATATGAAAATATCATGTTCAGACTTTCAAATAAAAAGCTGCGTTTTGTGGTGGATGCAACGAATGAGCTTTTGATGAATGTTCTGAAGTACAGACCTTTTCTGATAAAACCAAATATCTATGAGCTTGGTGAGTTGTTCGGGGTGGAGATACATTCCCGTGAAGAAATAGTTTCATATGCAAATGAGCTTCAAAAAAAGGGCGCAAGAAATATATTGGTATCAATGGGGGATAAGGGGGCTGTATTGGTTGATGAAGAAAAAAATGTTCACAGTATTGATGCCTGTACAGGTACACCCGTAAATACCGTTGGTGCCGGTGACTCTATGCTTGCCGGATTTCTTGCTGGTCTTATGGAAAGAGAAAATGATATAGAATATGCTTTGAAGCTTGCTACTGCTGCCGGAGGCGCAACGGCATTTTCTAAAGGTCTTGCAGGCAGAGATGAGATATTTGAATTGATGAAACAACTTGATGACCGTGTCATTGTCTGAGAATGGATGTGTGGCGTTTTATAGGAGCCTTAAAAGAAAAGGTTATTATTGATCCCCCAACTAAATCTTGAATTTTCTGCTTGTCTAAATACTGAACTTCTGCGTCGGAAAGGCTTGAAATACGCCAGT
>CACZQG010000037.1 GCA_902783235.1 uncultured Ruminococcus sp. | reverse complement strand
GTCAATAATCTCAATGATGCTATTATAATTGGTTTTGAGGATGCACCTGACAGCTGGGAGGATCTCAGCGGTGAAGTATCCTCCGATTTGGAAAAGGAAATTTCAGGATATTGATATTTATTGCTATTAGAGGATCACTCTCATGTTATTTGAGGGTGATCTTTTTTTTATCAGGGCAAAGGATCATAAGCCTGATCTCCCACGCTACTCACTTAATTATTAATCATGCACAAAATCAACATGGTATTTTATTTTGTTATGTAGAAATTTTAAAAAAAGGTTGAAAATTACAGCAAAACATAGTATAATATTAATTGTATTATTGTGTAAATTGTTTATCGTTAAGATAATTATTTAAAAACGCAGCGGCGGCTGCAGCCATCGCAGGAAGATTTGTTTCTCCCGGTCTCAGGGAGGCAATAAACGAAATTTATTCAAGTGAGGAGCGAAAGCAAAATGAAACCCATCAAAAACATTACTCTTGCAGGACACAATGGTTCAGGCAAGACATCCCTTGCCGAAGCACTTATGTTTAAGGCAGGAGTTTCCGACAGACATGGAAAGGTTGCCGACGGTACAACCATAAGTGACTACGATCCCGAGGAGATCAAGAGAAAAATATCCATCAACAGTACTGTTTGCTCATTTGAGCATGACGGCAGCAAGATCAACCTTATAGACACTCCGGGTCTGTTTGACTTTGCAGGTGAAATGGTGCAGGGCATCAGCGCAGCTGATACTGTAATGATAACCGTATCCGCAAAGTCGGGAGTAAAAGTAGGCACCAAAAAGGCTTACAGAGAAGCTGAAAAGCTGAAAAAATCCAAAATGTTCGTTATCACCAAGATAGACGATGAGAACGCCAACTTTTACAATGTCCTCACTGATCTGAAAACGGTATTCGGTCCTACAGTATGCCCTGTTTTAGTACCTGTTATTGAAAATGAACAGATAGTTTCCTATGTGAACCTGATCGAAATGAAGGCTTACAAATATGACGGCAAGGGTAATGCTGTAGAAACAGCACTTCCCGAGCAGGAAAAGATCGAAAAGATGGTTTACCGTATAGATGGTCTGAGAGAGGCTATCAGTGAAGCGGTCGCTGAAACTGATGAATCACTTATGGACAAATTCTTTGAGGGAGAACCCTTCTCCCAGAAGGAGCTTGTTGACGGTATCCATGTGGGTATGAATACAGGCGTTATAACTCCTGTAGTGTGTGCCTCAGCAGCCGATCTTACCTGTATAGATATGCTCCTGAAGGAGATAGGTCTTCTTATCCCCGGTGCAGATGAGGTAGATCCCGTTGAAGCTTTGTCAGGTGATGACCTGGTCGAGGTGAAATGTGATGAAGGTGCGCCTCTGTCTGCAATGGTATTCAAGACAGTAGCCGATCCCTTTGTTGGTAAAATGTCATTTATAAAGGTACTGTCCGGTGTGCTTAAAGCTGATTCAACAGTATTCAACAGTACTGCCGAGCAGAACGAAAAGATAGGCAAGCTTTGCTTTATGAAGGGTAAACAGCAGACTGATACGGGAGAAGCAAAGGCAGGAGATATAGTTACTGCACTGAAGATCAACGCTTCCACCTTTGATACTCTCTGCTCTCCCGATAAGAAGGTAATATTTGAAAAGCCCCAGCTTCCCGTTCCCTGCTATTCAATGGCAGTATCTGCTGCCCAGGGTGACGAAAGCAAAATATCCTCCGGTATCAGCCGTATGCTTGAAGAGGATAAGACACTCAGATATGAGCAGAACGAAAGCACTAAAGAGCAGATACTTTCGGGACTTGGTGAACAGCACCTGGAGGTGACCGTTGCCAAGCTAAAGAATAAATTCGGCGTGGAGATAGGTCTTAAAGAGCCGAAGATCGCATACAAGGAAACTATCCGTAAAAAAGTCAAGGCAGAGGGTAAATACAAGAAACAAACAGGCGGTCATGGTCAGTACGGTCATGTATGGATCGAATTTGAACCATGTGTCAGCGATGAGCTGGTATTTGAGGAAAAGGTATTCGGCGGTGCAGTACCCAAGAATTACTTCCCGGCTGTTGAAAAAGGCTTGCAGGATTCTGTAAAGAAGGGCGTACTTGCCGGTTGTCCTGTAGTGGGACTTAAAGCAATACTTCTTGACGGTTCTTATCACCCTGTTGACTCCTCGGAAATGGCATTCAAAACTGCTGCTTCCCTGGCATATAAGGAAGGTCTGAAGCAGGCTGAGCCTGTTATGCTTGAGCCGATAGGCTCCTTGAAGGTAGCGGTACCTGATGAAAACACAGGTGATGTTATGGGTGAACTCAACAAACGCCGTGGCAGAGTACTGGGTATGGAGCCTAATGAGGATAAGCTTACGGAAATATCCGCAGAGGTACCCATGAGAGAGATGCACAGCTTTACCATGTATCTCCGTCAGGTAACTCGTGGCATGGGCAGCTTTACATTTGATTTCCTCCGTTATGAGCAGCTCCCTGCAAACCTGGTTGCTGAGGTCATTGCGGAAAATATACAGGATTGACAGCTATACTGTTTAATATGAGTAAAAGCTCGCTTTCATGGAAAAGCGAGCTTTTTTACGCAAAAGAGCACCCTGGCAGGTGCTCTTTAAAATTACACTTATGAAAGACCTTTCATAGCTGCATCAACCAGCTCAGGATAGTACCAGCTGCAATCTTTTCTGTTGAGAAGTCCGAAGGGACTGTCACCGCTTGTAACATTATTATCCCATATAAAGCAGGTGATACCTCTTTGCTTTGCAGCTTTTACATAGTATTCCATGTGTCTTACACGGTCATCTATGTTATCCTTGTTTACAGAGCCGAACTCACCTATAATAACAGGTATGCCCTTATCTATAAATGTTGATTTAAGAAGATCAAACTCACTGTCCAGCTGACCCTTGTCACTGTCATTAAAGCTTGATGTACCATGATCGTTCAGAGCAAAATCGTATGGGTGATAGGAGTGTATTGAAACTATAACATGATCGTCATCCGGTACCTTTATTGCCTTTACAGCAGTTTCATCCATTGCCGCAGCATTGCCGGTCACTATAAGTGTCCTTTTGGCGTTGTTGCCGCCGGTCGCTCTTACAGTTTCAACAAATGCCGCAAACAAATTGTTGATAACCTCTCTTTCATCCGCTGTACCGTGGGTCCATTCATCAGCTGAGCCTATAACTCTTGGCTCGTTCATTCCCTCAAACAGAAGGTGTTCATCATAGCTTTTGAATCTGTCCGAAAGCTGCTGCCATATCTTCACAAGTCTGTCCCTGACCTGTGATTCATGTGATTTATCCGGAATAAGCCATGACTTATCATCGTGGTGTACGTTGATTATAGCATACATACCATTGTCTATCACATAATCAACCACTTCATTTACACGGTCAAGCCATTCCTTATCTATGGTGTCACCGTTTAAATGATCGTTCCAGGTAACAGGTATACGCACTGCATTAAAGCCGGCTGATTTTACCGTATCTATCATCTGCTTGGTGGTTTTCGGATTGCCCCAGGCAGTTTCACCATCTGTAGCATACTCGCTGTAATCGCAGCTATCCAGTGTGTTGCCAAGATTCCAGCCTATCTTCATGCTCTTTACTATGTCAGCGGAGCTGCTGTCCATACCCTTGGTGTTATTATCCTTTTCGGGTTCGTCCTGCTTTTTGGCAGGCTGTGTTGCTTTCTGTGCGGTGCTGCTTGTGGTGCCATTGGGGGTAGCGTACTTTACAGTCACACTTTTCAAGGTAACACTGTCGTTTCTGCTCCACCAGTAGCCCAGCATCACATCGCCGTCTGATTTTATATAATCCTTTATTTCATTCGGGACAAGCCAGTATAGTTTTGCGCTGTTGGAATTTGTCATAACAGCGATATTTTTTGTCTGATACCAGCTTTTATCTGTTTTATCGGGACAGGAATCATCAACGGTTATTGCAAATGCTCCGGCGTATTTCTGAAGCTCTCCGTTGCTGTCTATATCAAACTCAAAGTACTGCGGTACTGCTCCGGAGGGTATCAGATCATTCAGGGGGATCTTTATGGTCTTTTCCGATTCAACACCATAGCTGAGGGTCTTGTACAGATCCACTGTTTCGGTGCCGTCCACCGGTATCTCCGCTGTTGTGGTATAATTGCAAATGATACTTGCCAGACGAAGCCGCTGTAATGCGCCCCACCAGTAGCCAATCATTATGCTGCCGTCTGATGAGGTGATAACATAATCCTTGATTTCCTCGGGAACATCCCAGGTCACCTCCAGATAAGCGCTGTTCACACTTATCTCAAAGTCGTCAGACTGATACCAGCCCTTATCCGTAGCCGCAGGACAGCTGTCATCCACGGATATACCGCATCCGCCCTTATAGCTGGATATGTCCGATGATCCATCCTCTGCATAGAAAACGAATACAAAGGAATCTACCTTGTCTCCTTCTTTTACAAAGTCACTCATGGGAGCTTTGTAGGTCTTATGGCTGTCATAGTCCAGTATTTCGTTAATGTCGCTTTTTTCGTTACCCATAGAAAATGTTACCGTTTCCATAGGGCTTTCATGCCTGGTGGTCACCGCCTGAGTTTCTTCCTGTGTAGGTGCCTGTGTTTCGGTTACGGCTGAGGTCTCCGCTGAGGATGACTGCTGAGCTTCCGATGAAGAGGACTCTCCATTGTCGCAGCCGGTAAGCATACCTGTAAAGGTCAGTACCGCAGCTGCCGCCAAAGCGGTGATCCTGCAAAAGCGTCCGATTTTTCTTTTTTTCATTGATCCTGCTCCTTTTCAAATGCAGCTTTATGACAAACGAGGCTCATTATGCCGTTTGCCGCAGCAAGCCTGTCAATTCTCTCTTCTGATTCCTATTTTCTCACCCATTTTAACTATTGTCTCATAGCCGTCACGGGTATTGCAAAGTATGTCCTCATCAAATTCCACAATATCCTTTTCAAAAAGCAGCACTACGGTAGAGCCGCCGTATTTGAACATACCCTTTTCATCGCCTCTTCTGAACCGATGGTGTCCCTTATGATGGTTTACTATCCTGCCCACCAGCATAGCTCCCACCTCTGCCATTATTACTCTTCCGAAATTCTCGGTATGAAGTATGGTATACTCACGGGTATTTTCCTTGTATATATCAGTGCTTTCCAGTGCTATGGGATTAACCGTATGGTAAAAGCCGTTGATATGACGGTTTTTTGACTTAAATCCGTCATCTATGTACATATATCTGTGGTAGTCCCCCACCTCCAGCCTGAATACGCAAAAATGACCGCCTTTGTAATTATCAGCAAGATAATCACTTTTCAGGAATTCATCAATGTGATAGGAAACGCCCTTTATCTCAAATATACTGTCATCATCAATGGGGTAAACCGTGAGCTTACTGTCGCAGGGACTTACCAGATGCCCGGGTGTCATGTCAATAGGACGGGCTGTATCATTTATCTTCCGTGTAAAGAAATCATTGAAGGAATTATAGTACCCTGCCTCATATTCTGTAAGATCAATACCGGCGGTCTCAATAAACCTGGGTATAAGACTTTGTGAAATGGCACTGTCACAGAATGCTCCCGCCAGCTGTGATACGGTTTTCATTTTCAGTCCCTTCAATGCGATATTCCCTGCGATGGAATCGTAGAGAAATTCAAGTGCCTTGCTCTGACCTCCGTCAGTTCCAATAATGTTTCCGCTGCGGTCTTTTACCATTGCCATTATTTCCTCCCTGCTCATACTGCTCCCTCATCGTCTTATTATTGATCCCCCAACTAAATCTTGAATTTTCTGCTTGTCTAAATACTGAACTTCTGCGTCGGAAAGGCTTGAAATACGCCAGT
>CACZQG010000036.1 GCA_902783235.1 uncultured Ruminococcus sp. | reverse complement strand
TACGCCAGTATGCCTGCATCGATTTTGTACAATCTAACGAAAAATCTGACTTCGCATCTGACGCACAATCTTTGTGCGGTATTGCCTATACAATATCATTATACTATATCATGCGCTGTTTTTCAATGTCAATTTTCTTTATAATGATTTACAACTTTATGACAATTGCCTTATGGCGGCAGTCGGAATTACGCTGCTGCCCGGCTGTAAAAATAAGCCACAGTGATCCCGACCTGAGTCAGGGCACTATGGCTATAGTCATTATACTTATACTCTTATAAAGAATGCTTCTTTCCATTAATTCTGCTTCTGTCCGCTGAGCTTTTTGATCTTTTTATTGGAATACATTATCTGATCCGCAATGGAAATAAGCTTATTGAAGGATTCCTCCGATTCGGCAGGAGCTATATAGAAACCGGTGCTGACAGTCACATTATAGGGCTTGGCTCCCGTACTGTTCATGCCGTCAAGATATGCATTGATATCTCTTTCCATTTTTTCCGCCTGCTCCTTGGTCATGTCACACGCCACTATAATAAATTCATCACCGCCAAAGCGTGCAGGTATCTGGTTTTTATCCGGATCGCACACCGACTTCATTGCCTTTGCTATGGAGTGAAGGGCAAAATCTCCTTCCTCATGACCATACTTATCATTGATCTTTTTCAGATCATCCATATCAATAAACATTATCATAACGTCCGCACGCCGCTTTATGCAATCCTCATACATAGGCTTTGCCAGCTTGTTCAGTCCGTTTCTGTTATATATCTGTACCAGAGGATCGGTTATAAAAAGCTGATCCAGCTTTTTCACCATCTTATCCAGGCTCATTATCTTTCTGATATTTTCCAGGGTATTACTTATATTCATGACCCATGTATGGAAAAGAGCACTTTCCATAGGGAACTTGCTGTTACAGCAAACGCAATACCCAAAGCAGTGATCTCTGAAATGCAGGGGCATAAAGTAGTAATTGGAGCCGTCCTTATTATATGTATCCATATCCGGCAGCATATCTTTTACGTCAAAAGCATCGGAATCCACAAACATTCCCTGAATATACGATATTACAGGTATTACCTTATCCGTATATCCGCACACAGTATAGCTTCCCTGTCCCACCTGCTTTTCATAGCTCCAGTCATCACAAAGGCAAAGGAAAAAGCTTTCGCAGTTTATCTCCTGTACAAAATCCTTTATTACAGCCACACTCTCCTCTATGGTAAGACATTCCTCCAGCTCGCATGACATTCTGTTTATCATGGGAGTATAGATATTATATGCCTCGATAGTTCTGTAATTGGATTTTTTAAATTTGGATATGTCATCTATCACCTTATTGGAGCAGCTGCAGCTTTCCGCAAAAACATACTCCGTAGGAAGAACATTCACCCTTTCATAATGCCTGCCATTAAGTACATCATATATTATCTTGCAGGCAAGATAGCCCGACTGCTTAAGAGGTCTTGTAACCGAGCTGATGGCAGGTGAATAATTCTGTGCAGCATATATGCTGTCAAAGCCTGTGACAAGCACATCTCCCGGTACATTCTTGCCGGCTTTTTCCAGTGCTATGACCGCAGACAGAGCCATTGCATCGTTAGCACATATTATAGCCTCCGGGAATTCCAGATGGGAAGACAGAAAGGTATTTACTGCCGCTCTGCCGTCCTCTCCTCTGAACAAGCCGTGGAATATCCGTTCCTCCTCAACCTCTATCCCGTTTCGCTTCAGCACCTCTCTGTAGGCTTTAAGCCTCAGAGCACTTTCCGGATTATCCCGGGGTCCCGATACATAGTTTATTTTTCTGCTGCCATGATGGCATACTATATGCTCCACCATGCCCTCCATAGCAGAGTAGTTATCTATTCCGATATAGTAAAAGTCTTTAAGATTATTGTCCACGCTTACGGCAGGTATCCCAGCCTCTTTAACGCTTTCTATGATGCGTCTTGTTATGACAGAGGATTCTATAGTATTTGTAAGCAATATAACACCGTCAAACCTTTGGTAATTAACAAGCTCGAAAACATTGAATTCACCTGCATCATAGGTCTGACTTTTCAATATGCCGCCGTAGGAAATAAAATGAAATATATTTATTCCCTTCTCATTGCCGTATTTCTGTATTCCTTTCAGTATCGTATTCTGATATTCCTCATCTATCCCCGAAACGATAACAGCAATGTTAACTGCTTTTTCGTCCATATTTACGCACCATTTCCTAAGTCTCTTATCTTTCTTTAGATCCAACCATTCAATTGATCCTATACAGTACACAGGATCAGGTGCTTTTCACACCCTATTGCCTTAATGTATACACATATATTATACTATATTTTTTTCAATTGTAAAAGAGATTTACAGTGATTAATGATAAATTTTGCTTATTTATACAAAACAGTATGTTTATTTTTGGCTAATACGTCATTACTATTCCCGTTATAAGGGCTGCTGCCGATGCTGCTCCTGCAACAACTATCAGGGGCAGTCCGAAATAGGCAAGAATTACAGCGGCTGCTGTTCCCACGGATGCTGTCAGTGTATCACCGGTACTGTAGAATATAGCAGGAAAGGTCATGGCACTCAGCACCGCATACGGGATATAATACAGAAAGCTCTTGAAAAATCTCGACTTGATCTTTCGGGTGAAGAAGGTAAAGGGTATCATCCTGATAAGATATGTCACCCCTGCCATAACGGCTATATATATTATTATGGGCATTGGACATCCTCCCTTTCTTCAATGGGAAACAGCAGCGCACCAATGGCAGCCGCCAGTATTGCGCTTATCATAATAGCAAATCCGCCGGTTATAAAGGGCAGAAGGTACCTGAACACACAGGCAAGTGCAGCGGCTATGCCAAGTACAAACAAAACCTTTTTTTCCTTTCTTGCCGGAGGTATTATTATGGCAATAAACATTCCGTAAAGAAGTATACCCATTGCATCAGCAATAAATGCAGGCATCAGCTCACCGGCAAACGCTCCTAAAAATGTCCCCAGTGTCCATCCTATAGTAGGTACTATTATCAGCCCGTACATATATGCAGGTGTCAGCTTGCCGGGACGTGATACAGCAACAGCAAATATCTCATCGGTTATTCCGTAGGAAGCCAGCAGCTTTTTGGGGAGAGTAAATCTCTCGTGCAGCTTCTGAGACAGCGAAAGAGACATAAGAGAATATCTGATATTGATAGTAAGCTGTGTGAGTATCATTTCTATAACTCCGCCGCCGCTTGCTATTATCCCCACTGCTGCCGCCTGACCGGCTGAGGTGAGATTTGTCAGTGAGATAAGTACTGCATCGAATATGGGTATACCTGCCTTCACTGCCATTATACCAAAGCCGAAGGACACCGAAAGATACCCCAGTGCGATCGGTACGCCGTGGAGCATACCCTTTAAGAAATCCTTTTTCATTTATTTTTATTATCCTTTACACAAAATTCTGCACTGTACCAATGATACAGTGCAGAAAAGTTATTTTTATTTTTTTGTACCTGCCAGCTGTCTTTTAAGCTTCAGCAGATCCACAACGTTTACCTTTTTATCCACATTCATATCAGCTGTTGTATCACTCTTCTCTCCCAGCTTAACACTGCCTGTGAGATATCTTTGAAGCATGGTGGCATCATCGTTATTGACCCTGTTGTCAAGATTTACGTCGCCCAGAGGATATATTCCGCCCTCAGGCTCCTTGCCCCATACCAGCTGTCCGTCAACATAAGCAGTCACCCTGTCTGTAAGTGCAGCTGCATCATTGTCATCCTCAAAGCTGATAAGTCCGGGATAGCTGTAGTCATTTTCAGGGTCCCATACGGTATCGTATGTCTCAGGATGCATTTTATTTAGAAGTCCGAACTGATACACACGACTGCCGTAGAAATTGCAGTCCTTCCATGATACCTCTATATAGTAAGTGCCCTTATCGTCAAATTTTATAGGCTGGGATATTTCCGCCTGATGCTTGCCGTCGGTGAAGGATTTCTCCTGATCGTAGTCGATACGGGTTATCACATAGCTTGCATCCTCGCCCTTTTCCAGCATCTCATTGATATTAAAGTAATATCTTGCCCTCATATCGCTCATAAACTTAGGAGGGTTTGTAGTCTGATTGTGCATTACCAGCTTTATCTGCATACCGGAATCAGTTTCCTGTGCCTTGCCGGCAGTCACATAAACTCCCAGTGAATCATCCTTGGCACCGGGCTTGTTTTCGGACATATTGAAATTCTCAATAATGTGATTATCCTTTTCATTCACCTTGCCCTTTGCCCCGTAGAAATGGTAAAGACCTGCCAGTGCGCCTGTAAATGCAGCGTTGTAGTCATCTGTCACCTCATTATAGATGTAATCCTTTGTCTCATCATGATGGTAATCATCTGCGTCGGGACCGCCAACAAGTGCACCGTAAAGGGTATGTGTCTGATAGTCCTGCGGATCGTCCATTGCCTGCTTGGGTGAGCAGTGAGCTGCTCTGTGGTGTGGGAATGTTGCATAGTTGTTTTCGTATCCTACCTCATAGGCATATCCCATAGGATTATCACCCAGAATATATTCCATCTGACCCTTTGCCCAGTCAGCAAAGGTCATATCCCCTGTTTCCTTGGCATATACCATAGCACACATTTGTGCAGCTGTGTCATATCTTGCCGAGCCGTAATCATTGAGCATTGCAAAGCCGGCAGGAGTTTTCGCCAGCCACGCACCGTCGGTGGTAGGAAGATCCTTTATCTCCTTGGCGGTTATCTTTGTATTCCATACCTGGTCATCTCTTCCGAAATACTTGTGCTCTGTTACGGGAACATCAAATTTCGCTTCTGCTGCCTCATCAGGTCTCATTCCTGACCAGTATTCCAGATTCCAGCGGAAAATATACCAGTCACGGGATATATTTGTAATAGGTGCAAGCTTTGCAAATACGCCGCCCCATACTGTATCCCAGCAGTGTACCCATATATTCTGCCAGCAGTTGCCTGTGTCTGCCAGTATCCTTCTCATGTAGCCCTTATAGGGATGAGCACCCATTTCACCGGTAACAGATTCATCCACCTCGATAATATCATTTATGTAGCTGTATTTTTTTGTGCAGTAGTAAAGCCATACAGCAGCCCAGGACAGCTCATCATAGTCATAGCTTGAGGTATAGAAGCCGCCGTCATAGCCCAGACTTGTAACGGTCATGGACTTGTCACCCATATCCGAATGAGTCTCTACCGCAAAATCATAAAGTGCCAGTGCGTATTTCAGACACTTGTTTGCATATGCTGCATCCGTGTCCTTGAAATTCAGGTAGTTGATAGCCAGAGAAGCCGCAGCACCTGCACACTGATCGGATGCCGGTGTTTCGGTAGTGGCAAAATAAGCAGGACGCTTTACCGCACATGATGAGGAAGCAACATAGGTATTATCCACCTGGAGCTCCGGAGCGCACCAGTAGTTGTGGTCGTTATTACCCTCACCCACCTGATAGCAGTAAGCAACAACATGACCCTTATCGTCTAAAAAGGTCGCCTTCAGGAAGTAATCGTTTATCCAGCGCAGCTCATCCTCAACGTGCTTTTGCAGACCGGACTGTATGTAGGAATCCCTGAATTCATAATATCCCCAGCCTACAGTTGAAGCCGAATAGCTGCCGGGCAGACCAAATTTTACATGGTCACCGGCATCATGCCAGCCGCCTGTAAGATCTACTGTACCATCCCCGTCGGGATCCAGCCACTTTTTATTTTTGGCGATAAACTCATCGCTCATATTGGTACCCACATAAAGTCCCTCAGCAGCACTGGCACCGCCGTCCCCCTTGCCGCTGTCCTTTACTGCGTCCTTTTCAACGCCTCCGGTACTCATGTGTACCAACGGTATTTTAGCATCCTTAACATGGCAGTCGCTCCTCCAGGAGTAATAGCCGTCCTCTGACACCTCATCACCGCACTTATTGGCATCGTAAAAGCACAGTGCAAGCTGTAATGCCTCAGCAAAGTTGTCAAAGTTGTTAGGCTTTTTCTCGTCTATGTAGTAAGCATTGACGGGAAAAATATTTGCTGATACCGTGATCGCCGCACAAGTGAGAAATGCGGCAGCTTTTTTAATGATGTTCATAATTTTCATCCCCCTTGACTTATACGTTTAACGTACTATTATTGATCCCCCAACTAAATCTTGAATTTTCTGCTTGTCTAAATACTGAACTTCTGCGTCGGAAAGGCTTGAAATACGCCAGT
>CACZQG010000035.1 GCA_902783235.1 uncultured Ruminococcus sp. | reverse complement strand
TACTGGCGTATTTCAAGCCTTTCCGACGCAGAAGTTCAGTATTTAGACAAGCAGAAAATTCAAGATTTAGTTGGGGGATCAATATATACATATAAATATGCCTGAGCTTTTGTGTAAGGGAACAAGGAGACAATAAATGGAGTTTAAACATATACCTGTCATGCTGGAGGAATGTATCATCGGTCTTGCTATCAAGCCCGATGGTATATATGTTGACTGCACGGCAGGCGGCGGCGGTCACTCATGCAGGATCGCATCATGCCTTTCCGGGGAAGGAAGGCTGATCGCTCTTGACAGAGATCCTGATGCAGTAAAAACTGCATCAGAGCGTCTTGCAGAGTATGGCAATGCCAAAGTGGTAAGGAGCAACTATTCTGAGCTTACCCGGGTACTGGACGAGCTGTCAGTGGACAGTGTGGACGGTGTTCTTATGGATCTTGGAGTATCTTCATATCAGCTGGATACCCCTGAGAGGGGATTCTCCTATCATAACGATGCCCCTCTGGACATGAGAATGAGCCGTGAGGGTGTCAGTGCTTATGATATTGTAAACAGCTGGCAGGAGGAACAGCTGTCTAAGGTGATATTCGAGTATGGTGAAGAAAAGTTTGCAAGAAGGATCGCCGGTGAGATAGTAAGATCCAGGGCGATAAAACCTATTGAGACAACGATGCAGCTTGCAGAGATAATTAAAGCTGCTGTACCGGCAGCGGTAAAGAGAGAAAAGAATCCCTGTAAAAAAACCTTTCAGGCAATAAGGATCGCAGTCAACGGAGAACTGGAGCATTTGTCAACAGGACTTGATGCTGCTTTTGACTGCCTGAGACCCGGCGGCAGACTGGCAGTCATAACCTTTCATTCGCTGGAAGACAGATTGGTCAAACAGCGCTTCGCTGAGCTGTGCAGAGGTTGTATATGCCCTCCTGATTTTCCCCAATGTGTTTGCGGCAGAAAACCAAGAGGAAGGCTTGTGAACAGAAAGCCCCTGACCGCCTCCGGGGAGGAGCTGTCAGTTAACAACCGGAGCAGAAGTGCGAAGCTTAGAATCATAGAAAGGAGATAGGTGCTTTGTTATGCATGATAAATACTTATCATATGAGAAATATTTGCCTGAAGCTCCGGACGACCATGATTACGGCGGTGCAGATAACAAGTATGAGACCTTTGAAGTGGATAGCTATAATTACACATCTGCTGCACCCGTACCTGTATATGAGGAAAAGGAACCTGAGCATATCCGGACTCCTAAGCCGCAGAGATTATATGCACCTCAGACTGCTATGAAAAGAACACCACCCTCCCGTGCTTCTGTAATAAAAATAGTTATTATGGCACTTTCCGCACTGGCTCTTTTATTCACACTTCTAAACGGTAATGTACAGACCAACAGGCTGTACAGACAGATATCGGATAAGAACGCTGTTTATGAGGAGGCTAAAAGCGAAAATGCACGGCTGAAATCCGAGCTTGAAGGAAAAATGACCCTTAAAAATGTTCAGGACTATGCTGAGCGTGTGCTGGGTCTGCAAAAGCTTGACAACTCACAGATAAAGTACGTTCAGACTCAGAAGGATGATACTGTTGAGATCGTGGAGGAGGATAGCGGCTTTTTCGGCAGCATCCGTGATAAGTTTAAGGATATACTGGAATATATTTTCGGATAAGATAATATATTGAATTAGATGGCAGCATTCATACAAAGGATGACATATATGGTTAATGTCAAAAAAATGACATTAACCGGAATTGATTTTTCAAATGCCTCACAAATGCCCATGAGGTATAGGCGTTTCAACGGATCATACATCTGAACACGAACACCAATGAGCAGGGGAACTGTTCCCCAAAAACGGGCAAATAGTAAACGCCGGTGATCTTGACGTTTACTATAAACAGGAATTAGTCTGTCAGAACTGATGGAAACAAAAAACAAAACGAGTGAACAATAAAGGGTCACTATGCGGCTGCGAAGATATATATATGCAGCCGCAGGTTCAGACCCGAAGTACGGCAACAAACATAAAGTGATGACATAAGGCACTGTGCAGATCTGCGGGATGTATCTTTAGAGGACCCATTAAGGCAAAACAGCACAGGAAAGGCGGGTCTGCTTTGCATATGCTGTGCCGAAGATGCACTGTTATGTGATCTTGGTGCAGTTTTGCCTATATTATTTGCTGTATAATACAGGATAAGAAAAGCGGACATGGAATGACCGCAGGGCAGCAGGGTATATATCACGATCCCTGCTTTTTTGTTAAGGCATGACAGTATTGATCCCCCAACTAAATCTTGAATTTTCTGCTTGTCTAAATACTGAACTTCTGCGTCGGAAAGGCTTGAAATACGCCAGTAT
>CACZQG010000034.1 GCA_902783235.1 uncultured Ruminococcus sp. | reverse complement strand
TCTTTGATTTGGATAGAAATGCAAATGCCCTTGGGGCATATTCTTCGCATAAATCTTCAAGATTTAATTGGGACATCAATATCATCACCGGTCACAGCAGCTTTTATTCCACGAAGTCCCTTATTTTTAAGATATTCCTCCAATACAGTACTTTTGATACCGGTACAGGCAGCTCTTGCTACTATGATAAGATCTATGCCGATGGGAAGGCTTGTCTCAGCTGCCTGATAAGCTGCACGGATCACACGCTTTGCCCTGTTTCTCTTTACAGCATTTCCCACCTTTTTTCCGGCAGTAATACCCAGATTGTTACAGGGCTTTTTATTTGCTCTGACATAGATAACTATATGCTTTGAAACTATACACTTTCCTCTTCTGTACAGGAAAGAATAAGTTTTGTTATTATTGATTTTATTTGTGTAAAGCATAGGATACCTGTTCTCCCGGATATTCCGTATATTTAAAGCAACACCGAACAAAGACAGCTTAAGGCAATACCGCACAATCCTTGTGCTATTGCATTAAGCATATTTCGTATAATACGCAAAATGAATGTGCAGCTTATGCCGGATACTCATACGATTTAAAACAAAAGACCACAAAAAATGTGGTCCCTTTTTCAGCGCACCGCATTATTTATTTAACGCTATGTGCTTTTAAGAATCAGTGAGTAAGTCTTGCTCTGCCCTTAGCTCTTCTGCGTGCCAGAACCTTTCTGCCATTGGATGTTGACATTCTCTTACGGAAGCCATGTTCTTTTTTTCTGTGAAGCTTTTTAGGCTGGTATGTTCTTTTCATTTTATTTTCCTCCTTTTCTGATTTATCAAACTCCGGTACGGGGCTGTTTCCCCTGTCAAACAAATGACTTGAAAAAGTTGATCTGATTCAATATATTCCTTTAAGGATAAAAGAATAAGTCATTTATTATAACTTAAACCAAAAGATACATTTTACCTATAAAATGCATTTCACTAATTTATTATACATATTTTTTCCGTATTGTCAAGAGGTTTGAATAAAGTTTATTTAAAATTTACATATTTTAACATCTTCAAGCGCAACTTATTGATAAAACAACTCCTCATATTGAAAAAACAAGAAAAGCTCCCTATTTTTTGTCACGAGTTTTGAGTAAAACTCTTGCGTTTTTGATGAAATTATGTTATACTAATTATAATTGTAGTCGAAAGGGAAAACCTTTCAATTATCGGAGGTAAAAGTATGTTAGATTCTTTTGAAGAAGTCTTTAACAGTGTTCTTGAATATTGCCGCAGCAACAGAGGGGATATCAGTGAGACAGCAATAGATCTGTGGATAGGCAAGATCGTTCCCGTGGAGCTTAAAGGAAACAAGGCTATATTATCTCTTGACACTGATTTTCAGCGTGGAGTAGTGATAGGTAACTACCTTCCCATTTTAAGCGAAGGATTTAAAAGGATCCTGGGATTTGATGTTGAGATCGAAATAATAGTTGCACATACAGAACAGCAGCCTGTCACCGAGGAAAAAATAATTGAAAATATTATAGAAAACAAAGAGATCAAGCAGCAGGAGCTGGAACAGAAATTCGAGTATGCAAAATATGACTATACATTCGATACATTCATTGTGGGCAGCTCTAATAAATTTGCTTATTCGGTTTGTAAGGCATTTGCAGAAAATGACGGTATACACGGGATAGGTGCGACCGATGATGAAAGAATGTACAATCCTCTTTTTTTATACGGCCCTTCCGGACTGGGAAAAACTCATCTTATGACTGCAACTGCAAAGGAAATGAAAAAAAATAATCCGAAGCTTAAAATAATCTATGTAACTGGTGAGACCTTTGCAAGTGAGATAATAAACGCCATACAGACAAAAAGTACAGCTAAATTCCAGAACAAATACAGACACGCTGATGTTCTGCTGGTGGATGATATACAGTTTATAGCCGGCAAAGAAAGCACACAGGAGGAATTTTTCCATACATTCAATGCACTTTATCAGGATCAGAAAAAAATATTCCTCACATCGGACAGGCCTCCAAAGGATATAAAGACGCTGGAGGACAGAATAAGATCGAGATTTGAATCAGGTATGGTAACAGATATATCTATACCTGATTTTGAAACAAGAATGGCTATCATCAAAAGAAAAGCCGAGCTTCTGGATCTGAAAATACCGGATGATGTTTCCGAATATATTGCAAATAAGATAAAAACAAATATAAGACAGCTGGAGGGCGTTGTAAAGAAGCTCAAAGCTCTTAACCACTATGCAGGCAGTCAGCCCACCATATCTATGGCTCAGAGCGTGGTAAGAGATGTGGTGAATGACGATCAGCCTCTGCCGGTAACTATTGATAAAATAATATCCGAGGTTGCGGGGGTATACGGAGTATCCACAGAGGATATGCGCTCCAATAAGAGAAGCTCTGTAGTTTCTGCTGCAAGGAAGGTAGCTGTATATATAGTCAGAGAAGTTACAAATATGTCACTGACAGATATAGGCAAGGAATTCGGCGGAAGAGATCATTCCACTATTGTATATTCCATTAAAAATGTTGAGGATAATCTGAAAAAAGATGAAAGTCTGAAAAGCCTTATAGATGATATAATGAAAAATGTACAGGACTACAGCAGAAACTGACAGCGTAATATTGATCCCCCAACTAAATCTTGAATTTTCTGCTTGTCTAAATACTGAACTTCTGCGTCGGAAAGGCTTGAAATACGCCAGT
>CACZQG010000033.1 GCA_902783235.1 uncultured Ruminococcus sp. | reverse complement strand
GCCCTTTTCAGTGCCGGAATTAAAAAATTCCGGCACTGAAAAGCTGCTAAGGGTCGCTTTTTGAAAAAAGCTCCGCAAAAACTTTTATTTTCGCTCATACTCTTATGCATAAGGCTGTTTTAAGCACGAAGAGCGGCTATAAAGCGTAAATTAAATCTCGTTTCGCCCATACTCTTATGCGTCAGGCAGTTTTAAGCACAAAGAGCAGCTATAAAGCGTAAAATAAATCTCGTTTCGCCCATACTCTTATGCATCAGGCAGTTTTAAGCACAAAGAGCAGCTAAAAGTGTGAATTAAATTTTATTTTTCTTTTTTTCGCCGTAATAGGTCATGGCGTATTACGGCGAACTAAAAGCTTTCAGCTTTTCCTCGACCCCGGCACAAAGCTCCGCCGCCGCTTCCATGGAAAGGCTCTCGGCACGAAGCCAGATCCCTTTGCCCGATGCAGAGGGCTGCATTACCACTCTGCTGTTATTTCGTTCAAATACAGCACCGTCCGGAGTGAATCTTCCCTTGAATCTTCCCATAATATTTTTGGTTTTTTCTTCTTTCAGCTCCACAAAACGCTTTGAAGTATAAAAATCCGGTAGTTGGCTTTTCAGCTTGTCAAGTCCTATCCCTTTTCTGTGAGAATATGCGATCACCTCGGATGCAAGGAATGCACCGTCAAGGGTGAATCGCTGCCGGGATGCCAGCTTTCTTGCCTTGCTGTCATTGCCGTTGCTGTGAGCAGTATAATATCGCAGTATCCTGCATCCGTGTTCTGCTGCAAAGCTGTCTGCGATACAGGGAAAGCGGAAGGGCAGGGCGGCATTTTCACCATTTTCAAACAGCTCCAGGCATTTCATGAGAACCAGCTCATCCATCGAAATAAATCCGCAGGAGCTTGTAAACAGCGATGCCTTTGTACCGTCACTGCTGAGAGATACGGTCACCTCTTCTTTATTGGATGAGTAGGAAAAGGTTTTTCCGCCTCCCTGCCCCGAACGGCACAGGGTCACGCAGTAGCGGCTGCTGCCTTTTAATTTTTCCTCTATCTCGCTGGTGTATACCTGCTTTATACCGGAAATATCGGAAAGCCTGCCCTCGTATTGTGAAATAAACATTTCCTCGGTTTTAAGAGTGCTGTCAAGCCGTTTGTTTTCGTCCTCCAGAAGAGGAAGCCCACCCACGCTGCGGATGTCTGCTTTTATCAGGGGATCCTCCCTGATGTATACGCATACATCGCATCCGCACACCTTTGAAGCCATATATACCTCCGGAGCGGTACATTCTCCTGCATCATAAACATCTGCACCTGCTGACAGTATTCCGGATATAAGCCCCATAGATGCAGATATCCCTCTGCCGTCCCTGCCTACAGCTACCTTGCCAAAGCAGCTTCCAATGGTGTTGCCCATAAATGCTGATCGTTTCGGAGAATTTTCCCCGATTATCCTGCTGTCTTCAAATAAGTTTTCCATTATTATACCGCCTTTCTGTTTTGTCATAAAAGATTCTTCCACAATATCCGGGCGGTTATACAGGGACAGTACACCATTGAAGAAAAAAGCACAAAGACCGCCTTCTCAAGAAAGCGGTCTTTGTGTGGTGTTGTCTGAGATCAGTATTCTATTTTCTTTTCGATGTAAGCCACCAGATCTTCGATCTTTACACGTTCCTGTTCCATTGTGTCTCTGTCACGGACTGTAACGCAGCCGTCCTTTTCCAGAGTATCAAAGTCGTAGGTGATACACATGGGAGTACCTATCTCATCCTGACGGCGGTATCTCTTGCCTATAGTACCTGTTTCGTCAAATGTTACCATGAACTTTTTGGAGAGCATTTCAAATACTTCCTCAGCCTTTGGAGTCAGCTTCTTGACTAATGGCAGAACAGCAGCCTTATAGGGTGCCAGTGCAGGGTGCAGGCGCATTACTGTTCTTATTTCTTTCTTTTCGTTGCCGTTCTTGTCTGTAGAGGTAAGTTCCTCCTCGTCGTATGCTTCTGTAACGATGGAGAGGAAAAGACGCTCAACGCCGAGAGAAGGCTCGATCACATAGGGGATATACTTTTCATTGGTCTCCGGATCGAAATATTCAAGGGATTTGCCGCTGGTCTTGATATGCTGTGTCAGGTCGTAGTCTGTTCTGTCGGCAACGCCCCAAAGCTCGCCCCAGCCGAAGGGGAACAGATATTCAAAGTCGGTAGTAGCCTTTGAATAGAAGCAAAGCTCTTCCTGAGAGTGGTCACGGAGGCGGATATTCTCCTCTTTAAGACCCAGACCCAACAGGAAGTCACGGCATAAGCTTCTCCAGTAGTCGAACCATTCAAGATCCGTACCGGGCTTGCAGAAAAATTCCAGCTCCATTTGTTCAAATTCTCTTACACGGAAAATAAAATTTCCGGGAGTGATCTCGTTTCTGAAGGATTTACCTACCTGTGCAACACCGAAGGGGACCTTTTTTCTTGTAGTGCGCTGTATATTGTTGAAATTCACAAAGATGCCCTGAGCTGTTTCCGGGCGGAGATACAGCTCAGACTTAGAGCTTTCTGTAACACCCTGGAATGTTTTGAACATCAGGTTGAATTGTCTTATATCTGTGAAGTTTGACTTTCCGCAGTCGGGGCAGGGGATATTGTGTTCCTTTATATAATCGGACATCTGCTCATTTGACCAGCCTGCCACATTGGTTCCGTCAAAGTCCTCGATAAGATCATCTGCTCTGTGGCGGGTCTTACACTCTTTACAGTCCATAAGGGGGTCTGAAAAGCCGCCGATATGACCGGAAGCCACCCATACCTGTGGATTCATGAGTATGGCACTGTCAAGTCCCACGTTGTACTTGTTTTCCTGCACGAATTTTTTCATCCATGCCTTTTTGATGTTATTTTTAAGTTCAACGCCCAGAGGACCGTAATCCCATGTGTTGGCAAGTCCGCCGTATATCTCCGAGCCGGGGTATACATAGCCTTTGGATTTGCACAGATCAACAATTTTGTCCATTGATTTTTCGTTGTTTTTCATTATACATTCCTCACTTTTTTATGCTATGAAATTTGTATCATTATTATTATACACTATTATCCTCAATAAGTCAATCATGGCAAATTAGCTTGTTTAGGGCTTTCCCCGTGAAGATTATTTATGATATTTACCTCTGCTGTATGGTGAATCAGGGCGATATAGCTAAAGGAACATATGCGTGATGTTTCTCCCACTTTCTCTGTGAGGGCTGTTTGGTGGAATGTGAAGGAGAACCTGTGTATTTATGGTTGTATACATTACTGTATATATACATACCCCGCTATTTCTTTTTGTTAAAATTTTTCGTTTATTTTTTTAAATCTTTTACACTATGTTGACAAAACTGTCCATTAAGTATATAATAATACTAAAGGACAAATGGGAATTTTTTGACCATATGTTTCAAAGCGTCATACTACTTAAAACACCAATAAGTAAGGAGAGCAACATTGGATTTCAAAGCTATAAGAAAAGCAGTTTCAGATGCTGTAAAGCAGAGCCGTTATGTGCATACGCTGAAAAAAAAGATAGATGAAACAAGCGTGCTTATTTGCGGAGACTGTTACGGAATATCAATACCCGGTGCTATCAGAAAGCCTTCAATGAAGAATTATTCTACCTGTAGGTACATTATAACCGATGATGTGCTGCCTGAATGGTTTGTGAAAAAACCGGGACAGATCATTATTTCCTTTGGCAAGTATGAGCATAGCTGCAGCTTTGACAAGGCAAGACGATCCTACCTTTTGTCGGATTATATAGTTTTCAGCAATTCTGTGGGATTTGCCGAGGCATTCAGACTGTATGGCATATATAATGGCACGATCCTGGAGGACAAAAACGCTGTATTCGGAATATTCAACGGACTTATGCCCGAGGGCAGACGAGTAGGGGATGGAGAAAAAAGACTTGTGATCTATTCCGGCTCTCTGAAGCAGAACGGTCTGACATCTTCATTGCTGAATATACTTTCTCAGCTTGATGATGACGAGCTGAAAAAATGCTGTCTGACCTTCCGCTGGGAATCCATAGATGATGATTCATATAATATAGAGGATGTGAGAAAGCTTGTAGATCTCGTACCCATACAGGGCAAGCCTATGTTTACTCTGGGAGAGATGATAAGCTACTACCTCTATTTTAAAAAGAATATTGACAGTGACCATATTATCAAAAAGCTGGATGCACATTATAAACGTGAATGGGATCGCCTGTACGGTCATATAAATGTAGGCTGTGCGGTGCATTTTACCGGTTATGAGTACGGAATGATAAGTCTTTTCCGTGCCTTTGAGGGCAGAAATGTTATATTTGTTCATAATAATATGCCCGAGGAGATAAAGACCCGTGGCAATCAGCATCTGTTCACCCTGAAAAGAGCATATAATGAATTTACATATGTAGCTCTTGTCACGGAGGATATGCGTAAGCCTACAATGAAAATAAGCGGCAGCATGGGTGAGAATTTTGTGGTGGTTCCCAACTGCCATGATTTTGCCAGCGTTATTGCAAGATCGGAAAGACCTCTGGAATATGATATAGATACGCAGAGCAATGTAAATATAAAGGAGCTGTCGGATATACTGGCTTCGGATAAGATGAAGCTTATAACCATAGGAAGATTTTCTCCCGAAAAGGCTCACGGCAGGCTGATAAAGTCATTTGAGAGATTTTGTACCCGATACCCGGAAAGCGTGCTTATCATAATCGGGGGAAGAGGCGAGCTTTTTGAAGAAACAATGGAAGCCGCTAATAAAAGCAGTGCAAAGGTCGTGGTGATAAAATCCATGCGAAACCCTATGCCTGTACTGAAAAAATGCGACCTGTTCATGCTCCCTTCAAGATATGAGGGGCTGGGACTGGTGCTTCTTGAAGCGGATACGCTGGGACTGCCTGTATTTGCTACCGACGTTGAGGGACCCAGGGGATTCATGAGGGAAAACGGCGGTCTTTTA
This sequence comes from uncultured Ruminococcus sp., assembly GCA_902783235.1. Taxonomy (GTDB): domain Bacteria; phylum Bacillota; class Clostridia; order Oscillospirales; family Ruminococcaceae; genus Porcipelethomonas. The sequence goes on along the minus strand of CACZQG010000033.1, from coordinate 539 downwards.
GTGCCGGATACCAGTGAAGGGATACTTGATGGTATGCTTTTGTTTGCTCAGGGAAGTATCCCTCCTATGAACATTGACTACAGCGTATACAACAGAAAGGCTGCGGATATGTTCAGGAAGGTGACAGGTGTTACTATCTGACAGCTTAGAGCTGCTAAAGGTGCTGCCTTAATATAATTTGTCGTTTACTATATATATTCTTCTTTATACTATATAAAATAAAAAAACAAAAGCAAAGCAGCAGAGGGATGTGACTATGCCCCTGCTGTTTTGCTGTATTGCTATATTGCCTTAAAAAGTGCTTTATTATGATGCTATAATGATTTTTTGATTTAAAAAGGTTGATTTTTTCCCAAAAATATTATATACTATTATTATTAAAGCCGTTGCACATGATCTCAGCGGCTGAGCATGGTATGTCCCTGCCATTGATGGGGCAGCTGCGGCAGGGTTACAGCCAATAAAAGGTCAAGGAGGAAGCGTATGAAGTTTACTAAAATGCACGGCATCGGCAATGACTACATATATGTGAACTGCTT
>CACZQG010000032.1 GCA_902783235.1 uncultured Ruminococcus sp. | reverse complement strand
GATTTTTCGTTAGATTGTACAAAATCGATGCAGGCATACTGGCGTATGTCAAAGAGATTTTGTGCAAGATAACGGAAAATCTGCAAGTGGATGACGTGCAAAGCTTCCAAGTGGTCTTTGTGCGGTGTTGCCTATATAGACTGTACCGCAAAAAAGCATCCAATTATCAGCGGTATTGCCTTAAATCAATAATTTTTGCGGAGGAAAAGCATGAACAATAAAGTATCTGTTTCTATACTCAGCGCCGATCTTATGCATATGGAAAAGGATCTTCACCGCATTGAAAACAGCGGAGCGGATATGCTGCATTTTGATGTTATGGACGGGGTATTTGTCAGAAACATATCCTTCGGTCAGCCTCTTCTCAAGGCAGTGAACAAGGTGACTGATATGCACCTGGATGTTCACCTTATGATAACCGATCCAATAAAATATATTTCAGATTTCGGCAAATTCGGTGCCGATACCATAACCTTTCACATAGAAAGCCAAAGCGATGCTTCCGCTGCCATAAAGGCAATAAAGGAAACAGGAGCAAAAGCAGGACTTGCCTTAAAGCCCGGTACCCCATTCAGTGAAGCTGTTCCCTATATGAAGGATATAGATATGCTGCTGATAATGACAGTTGAACCCGGCTTTGGAGGACAGGCTTTTATGGCAGATATGCTGCCGAAGATACGGGAAGCACATGAGTATATAACCTGCAATTCCCTTGATATCCCCATACAGGTAGATGGAGGCATCAACAGCGAGACTGTAAAGCTTTGCCGGGATGCAGGAGCATCTATAATGGTTGCAGGGAGCTATCTTTTCTCCAATGAGGATATGAAGGCATCGGTGTCAACATTAAAATGACACCGCAGATATCCTCTGTCAGCCTTCACTGCACCGGGCTGTCGTTGAAGGACAGGATCTTCTCGACCGCATTTTCTTCAATTATATTGTGATAATATTCGTTTGTCACACTGCAGTTGAGCTTATCTGTGGGGATTATAAGCCCTTTATTGGCAGCTGCACTGCGAAGTATGCTCTCCTCGTCTGCTGATGTGGTCATAAACAGCCGAAGAGTCCTGCTTCCGCAGCAAAGGGAGCTGCTTTTTATCCTGCAGGGATACATAAGAAACAGGCTACGGCAAAAGCCGCGCAGCTCCTCAAAGCTTTCAAATTCACAAATAAAGCTGCCCGGAGCTTTGTCTTTTACATATCTGCGCCTTTTTCCTTCCCTTTCACATGATGAGCAGGAGACCCAGATAGTACAGCTGTGCCGCTGGGACATCACCTCCACATAAAGCTTTTCTTCCTCCAGATCGGCACCCAGCCTTTCGGAAATATCATCATAGAATTCAAGCAGTATGCACCGGACAGTACGAACACTGATATTACTCATGGAAAGACCATATTTTTCCATATCCTTCCTGTCTAAATATATTCTGAGAACATTGTCATTGAGCTTTATCATATTCATCGTTTTTCCCTCCCAGGATAGTATATACTAAAATCACAGATACATAAGTCCATATTGTATCTTATTCAGAAACAATATTTGTGTTCAGAGGTATTTTTTACCATTAAGGCAATACCGCACAAAGATTGTGGGATATTGCCCAAAAATAATCCGTTTTTTAATAAGGAATCAGGATCATGAAAAAGAAAATAAATGAATATAAACCTCACAGGTACAGAGCACTTCCAAAGAAAATCCTTTACATCCTTTTTCTGGCAGTGCTTGCCTATATCTTTGTAGTCATAGGCTACAGCGTTGCAAAGCCATTTGGTGAGATAGGCGAAGTACCCACACCTGTTATAGACAGCCTCACCGAAAAAAGTGAGGATAACAGCAGCCAAAAAGGCTTGCAATACACGGCTTACCGCATTTCCGATGATGATGCACAGGACATGGAGGCACTCAACAGCAAGCTCATCACCCTGCCTAAAAAGGACTGCAATACCGTAATAGTCCCCATAAAGCTGGAGGGCGGAAAGCTTACCTACAGCACCGCCTATGAGGGTGCCGCTTCCTATGAGGAAAGCAGTGACACGGAGCTTTCCGAAATATGCTCGGCAATTAAGGACAACGGGTTCACTGCCTGTGCCCTGATAAACTCCATGCACGATAATCTTTACCCCCAATTCAATACCCAGTCAGGATTTCTGAAAAAATCCGACAAATCCCTCTGGCTGGATAACGGAAAAAGCGGTGACCCCTGGATGGATCCTGCATCAGGTGAAACAAAAAAATACCTTGCAGCTCTTTCCGGAGAAGCCATCGCAGCAGGCTTCGATCTTGTATTGTGCACCGATATGGAATATCCTTTGTTCAGTTCAAAGGCTCTGGAGGAGATCAGCGGAGCAGCATCAGAAAAGGACAGATACCTGGATCTGGTAGATGATGTGAACGTTATGGCTGAGTCCGCCGGTGCACAGGGAGGAAAGCTGTGGCTGGAAATAAAGGCTTCCCAGCTGCTCAGCGGCACATCCGAGGTGTTTTTCAAGCCAAATATGCTAAAGGCTGACAAGTATATACTGGATATCGATATGGATGGTCTTAAAGAAAGCGGCGTTATAAAAGCCTTTGATAAAAAGACCGCTGCCAACATTGCCAAGGAGGTACTGGAAAAGACAGAAAAGAAAATATACAAAACATCTTTTATACCGGAAATATCCACAAACGGTGATAAGCCTTTGTCTCTGAATGAATTCAAGGAGGTCATGAACGAGCGTGGCTATGATTCTTATGTATTAAAATAAATTTACTATTTCTCAGTGCATTTTGTTGTATTTTACTATTGCAAAAATTGTCGGTATAGAATATAATTAAAGTAATGGGCGTACCGCATAAGAACACTGTGTATGATCGGCAGACATGAATGCGGAGCATTCAAAAGATAATTTTTGCAGTGCTGCCAAAAGGCATTTATTGCGCTTTAAAGAGAAAAACAAATATGAAAGGACTTCTAAATGAAACACTCGGCATCAAAAATCAGAACAAAGAAAGCGTTGTCACAAGCACTTAAAGAGCTTATGGAGGAAAAACCACTGGGTAAGATCTCGGTATGCTCCATAACGGATAAGTGCGGTCTTAACAGAAAAACATTCTACTATCATTTTCGTGATGTTCAGCAGCTTCTGCGCTGGACCATCGAGCAGGATGCTGTAAACACCGTAAAGGAATACGGTAAGATAAACAGCTATAAGGGTGCGATACAGTTTGCCATAGACTATATTTCCCGAAACAAGACACTTCTTAGTGCTGCATATAACGCTATAGGTCATAACGCTCTGAGGTATTTTTTCAATGATGATTTCAGGGAAATAATTAACCAGGCTATAATACATGAGGAGGAGCAGACAGGCGAATCTGTTTCTCAGGATTTTCACAGCTTCCTGTGCAGCTTCTATACAGAAACACTTACAGGAATGATCGTCAGCCTGTTTGAAGACCAGGGTGACTGTGATGCGGTAAAGCTTTCGGAATATCTGAACCTCACCCTTACCACCTCACTTCCCAGCGTCATAAAGGCTGCATCCAAAAGCAAGCTTTGATATAAAAAGCAAGCTTTAATATAAAAGCTCATGTTACTGAGAACACCGTATTATTACAGTGACTTTCACTGCATTGCCGACAAATGCACAGATTGCTGCTGCATAGGCTGGGAGATAGATATAGACAAGGCAGCACTGGAAAAATACAGCAAGGTCACCAATGAATTCAGCACACGGCTCAAAAGCGGCATATCCCTCTCGGGTACGCCGCATTTTATTCTTGATAAGGAAGAACGCTGCCCGTTTCTCAACAGTGAGGGTCTGTGTGATATATACATAAACCTGGGGGAGGAAGCTTTATGCCATATATGCGCCCAGCATCCACGGTACTATGAATGGTACGGGGATATAAAAGAAGGAGGCATAGGCATATGCTGCCCGGAAGCCGCAAGACTGGTACTCACCTGCGGTAAGCCCTTTTCCTGTTATGATACACCCATACCCTATGAGGATAGCCGTGACTGCCATAAGGAATTTTACTGCTATCTGTCCGATGTAAGACAGAATATTATTGAACATCTGAATAATAAAAGTCTCCCCCTTAAAGAACGTCTGAAAAATGTACTGAGCTATGCTCATATCATGCAGGAAAGGTATGACAGCTTTGACACAAGGGCATATGATATAAATGAAGCCCCAAATCCGGAGAGCTTCGGAACAACAGGTGAAGAATACAGGGGTATCATAGATTTTTTTGCCAATTCCCTTGAATTTATGGGGGATGCAGACATATTTGAAACTCTTTCCCGTGACCTTGACGCTGTAGTAAAAAACAGTGATGCTTTTTTCAGCAGCTATCCGAAGGCATATGACTATCTGGAAAATCTTGCGGTCTATTTTATATGGAGACATCTTTTAAAGGGAGTTTTTGAGGACGAATTCTATTCACGGGCTGCATTTTCCGTAATAAGCTGCGCTGTCTGCGGACTGCTGTTTATAAAGCATTTTTCGGATAACTCCGGCTTCAATGAAAAAGCCGCAGTAAATACAGCAGCATACTACTCAAAGCAGGTAGAATATTCCGAAGAAAATCTTGAAAGGCTGTTTGATGCTTTTTACGATAATGCATATTTTTCTTTTGAAAATATGCTGAATTTGCTTGAAAATTTATAAAATCAAATTATCCTATTGCAAAAAGCGTCGAAAAGTGGTATTATAATAGTTGGTGATTTATGCAGCAGCTCCGGGGATACATCCCGATCACTGCAGCAAACTCTATTTAAGGAGCAGTTTTAACGATGACTTTAACTGAAATGGATAAAAATGAACTTGTCTCCCGCAAGGCTCAGTGGGAGGAAGAATATAACGGTTTTAAGGCACAGGGTCTTAAACTCAACATGGCAAGGGGAAAGCCCTCACCGGAGCAGCTGGATCTGACCATGGATATGCTCAATGTTCTTGACAGCAATACCGATTTTACAGGTGAAAACGGCGACGATTACAGAAACTACGGTCTTTTGGGAGGTATTCCCGAGGCTAAGAGATTGTTCTCAAAAATGATCGGCGTATCTGAAAAGGAAATACTTGTATGCGGAAATGCAAGCCTTAACATTATGTATGATGTTATATCCACAGCCTATGCCAAGGGTCTTATGGGCTGCAAGCCCTGGTGCAGATATGACAAGGTAAAGTTCCTGTGTCCTGTTCCCGGCTATGACAGACACTTTGCTATATGCGAAAGCTTCGGCATAGAAATGATAAATATCCCCACCACTCCAGAGGGTCCTGATATGGATATGGTGGAAAAGCTGGTAAATGAAGATGATACAGTAAAGGGTATCTGGTGTGTACCTCAGTATACAAACCCCACAGGCTATGTATACAGCGATGAAACAGTAAAGCGTTTTGCAGCATTAAAGCCGGCTGCAAAGGACTTCCGTATATTCTGGGACAATGCTTACTGCATCCATCATCTTGTTGACACTCCGAGAATATGCCTGAATATACTTGACGAATGTAAAAAGACAGGCAATGAGGATATGCCCCTTATATTCGGCTCTACCTCCAAGATCACCTTCCCCGGTGCGGGAGTTGCTGTAATGGGTGCAAGTGAAAGCAATATTGCCTCCCTGCTGAAGGTAATGGGCATCAGAACTATAGGCTATGATAAAACAAATCAGCTGCGTCATGTAAAATACTTCGGCAGCTTTGAAAATATGCAGAAACATATGGATAAGCACAAGGCATCCATACGTCCCAAATTTGACGCTGTTCTGTCTGCACTGGAAGACAATATCGCTCCCTTAGGTATAGGTACATGGAGCAAGCCCGAGGGCGGCTACTTTGTTTCCTTTGATTCCATGCCCGGCTGCGCCAAAAGAATAGTTGCTCTTTGCAAGGAAGCAGGTGTCACCCTTACAGGTGCAGGTGCTGCCTTCCCCTACGGCAAGGATCCTGAGGATAAAAATATACGTATCGCTCCTACATATCCTACAGTAGATGAGCTTAAAAAGGCAATGGAGATATTCTGTCTTTCCGTTAAGATCGCCAGCGCCGAAAAGCTGCTGGCAGATCAGGCTTAAACACTCGGATATGCACAAGCAGCAAAAGCTTGCCATAAATATATCAATTGCAGATTAGAATAATGTTTTTTAAAAGCTCCCGACATTTTTTTAGATCGGGAGCTTTTTTATCAATACTTTTTTATCAATATAAGTTTTGCAGGATCGGGTATAAATCCTCTTTATTTGTGTAAAATAAAAGCATCACAAATAAAGGAGATCATTATTATGATAGAAAATGATACTATAAGACTTCTCAGGGAATGTGATGCAGGTGTAAAAATGGGCATTACCTCTCTTGACGAAACACTGGGCTATGTTAAAAACAAGACCTTGAAAAGCAAGCTGAAGGACAGTCTCAAGGAAAATGACAGACTGAAATCCGAAATAACCTCACAGCTCCATCGATACCACGATGAAGGAAAGGACCCGGCTATCATTGCACAGGGTATGTCCTGGCTGAAAACCAATGCCAAGCTTATGACAAATCCTTCCGATGAATCGGTAGCCGATCTTATAACCGATGGCTGCAATATGGGAGTCAAATCCCTTACAAAGTATCTCAACAAATATAAAGCTGCCGACGAAACATCCAAAGATCTTGCCAGGGAGCTTATAACTGCCGAGGCAAAGCTGGCAGAGGATATGAGGGAATATCTTTAAGGCAAACTGATCCCCGACCCATTCCATGGGTGGGGATCATACTATTTTTTTGATAGTTCTCTCAGGGGACGCCCTTCTCTTGCAGGGCGTCAGCCTTGCTTTGGGATTATAATTTAATGTCTATTGATAGTTTCGTCAGGGGACACCCTCTCTTACAGGCTTTCAGCCTTGCATTTGAGTTTCTATCCAAATCTTTCAGATTTGGCATTTCCAGTTAATAAATAGCCTTATTTTTCAAAGTCCCGACCATTCCATGTGTCGGACATCATAGTAAAAGTTTATTGATAGTTTTCTCAGGGGACGCCCTCTCTTGCAGGGCGTCATCCTTGCATTTGAGTTTCTATCCAAATCTTTCAGATTTGGCATTTCCAGT
>CACZQG010000031.1 GCA_902783235.1 uncultured Ruminococcus sp. | reverse complement strand
TTTGTCCATCTTATCTCCATCGCCGTCGGTAACAATGGCTGCTTTGGGAGACACACTGTCAAGGAGCTTTTCTGTATTATCACTGTATTTACCATGATGAGGGATCTTTAAAATATCATAATGTCTGCTTTCACGGCTCAGGTATTTTTCGATGCCCTCCTCTTCTATATCTCCGGTAAACAGACAGCTGTCATTGCCGTTTATAACGGATACTATCAGGGACATATCATTGTCATTCCCCTCCTCATCCCCCGAACCGGCTGAATATTCACAGCCGCTGGGAGAGATAGTCACCCTGGCATTATCAAGAGTAAGTGAAATGTTCTCCTTTACTCTTTCAGTATCTATATCCTGCTCATACAGCTTCTGCATAAGCTTGCTGTATCTTTCCTCCGTGCTTTCATAATCGGGTAGATATATCCTGCTCACCTGGTGATCCTCAATGAGCTTTAACGCCCCACCCATATGATCCTTGTCAAAATGAGTTATGACAAGGGCATCTATTTTCTGCACCTTACAGTCATCAAGGCGTTCCTTTACATGATCGGCAGTTTCATTATACCCTGTATCTATCATCATAGTACTGTTTTCTGTACGGATAAGTATACAGTCTCCCTTGCCCACATCAATAATATCTGTGACCATTTCACCCATAGGGAGCTTATCGGTATCACAAGCTGTAAAGGAAAAGCATATGACTGCCGAAGCAACAATGGCAATAATTCTTTTCATATTTCATATATCCCCTGGGTCACTGCGGTGCAGTACTCAGCATAATAGTAGTATTGCTGCAATGAACGGCAGCATTTTAAAGCAGTTTTGGTATCACTGAATATGCCGAATACAGCCGAGCCGCTGCCTGACATAAGAGCCAGCTCAGCACCTCCGTCTGACAGATGCTTTTTCAGATCCACAACGTCACGGTTGTCAGCCACTTCTTCAAAAATATTCCTGCACAGGGAGCATTTTTTCATAAACCTTCCTTCATCTATTGCTTTCAGGATCCTTCCGGTCTTTATACGCTCCGGTGCTTCAAGGGCATCTATTTTTCTGTATGCCTCGGGAGTTGAGATCCCGGCACTTCCCTTTGCTACCACAATATCCATAGACGGAAGGGATCTTATAGGGTTGATTATATCTCCTATCCCCTCCACATAGGCAGTACCGCCGTATATGAAAAATGCAGTATCAGCACTGATGCGTCCTCCCAGGTCTGCCAGCTCGGGTATTGTCATACGGGTATCGAATATGCGGTTCATGGCATAAAGCACTGCGGCACCGTCTGAGCTGCCGCCTCCCAGTCCTGCCTGTGAGGGTATTCTTTTAAGGATATTGATATATACACCGCTTGCTATCCCTGTATAATCCAAAAACAGCTGAGCTGCCTTATATGCAGTATTCCGTTCATCACAAGGCACCTTCCTGTCCGAACAGGTGATCTCCACACCTTTTTTTATAATGCTGACAGTAACATCATCAAAAATACCGATGCTCTGAAAAATGCTTTTAATATCATGATAACCGTCACGCCTTTTGCCCAATACGTCCAGTGACAGATTTATCTTAGCCGCAGCCCTTACTTTTATGCTTCTCATAGCTTTATTTCCTGTGTTCATTAATGAATATCTCTATACGGCGCAAAGCCTCCATAAGATGTTTCAGAGAGTAGGCATAAGACACTCTTACAAAGCCCTCGCCGCTGTCTCCGAATGCATTGCCCGGTACAACTGCCACCTTCTGCTCTTCAATAAGCCTCTGGCAGAATTCCTCACTGGTCATACCTGTACTTTTAATACAGGGGAAAACATAAAAAGCTCCCTCCGGCTCAAAGCATTCAAGTCCCAGCCTGTTAAATCCGTCAGTTACAAAACGCCGTCTTATATTGTATTCGCTCACCATTTTCTGAACCTCTTTTTCGCAGTGAGTAAGGGCTTCAATAGCGGCGTACTGACTTATAGTAGGAGAGCTCATAATTCCGTACTGGTGTATTTTCAATGCCTGCTTGATTATGGGAGCAGGTGCTTCCATATAACCCAGCCGCCAGCCTGTCATGGCAAATGCCTTTGAAAAGCCGTTTACATATATGGTCCTTTCCTTCATGCCCTCAAGAGAGATTATGGAAAAATGCTTTCTGCCGTAGGTCAGCTCAGAGTATATCTCATCTGTAAGAACAAGTATATTAGTGCTTCTGAGTATCTCGGCAACAGGCTCCAGATCCTCCCGGGTCATAATGCCGCCGGTGGGATTATTGGGGTATGGGAGTATAAGCAGCTTGGTCCTGTCCGTTATCTTTTCCTTCAAAGCTTCCGGTCTCAGCTTGAAGCTGTCCTTCAGATATGTCTTCACCGGTACCGGTACACCATGCATCAGCTCCACGATAGGTGCATAACAGACAAAGCAGGGCTCAACTATAAGCACCTCATCACCGGGATTGACTATAGCTCTGATGGTAAGATCAATAGCCTCCGAGCCGCCCACGGTAACAATTACTTCCTTTGAAGGATCATAATGTACACCTGTTTTCCTTTCGGTATAAGCGGATATTTCCTCTCTGAGAGAAGCAAGTCCGGCATTTGCGGTGTAGATTATCCTTTTCTTTTCCAGGGTATCAATAGCCGCTTTTCTGATGGACCAGGGAGTCTGGAAATCAGGCTCACCCACTCCCAGACTTATAACTCCCTGCATTGTAGCCGCCAGGTCAAAGAATTTACGAATACCCGAGGGCTTGATCTTTGTTATCTTTTCTGACAAAAGCTTGTCATAATCTATCATTGTTATCTACCTCTGTTTATTTCACTATTGAACAATAGACCTGTGGCATATCACGGTGCTATAAGTCCTCTTTCGTCTGCATCCTCATCCTCTATAAAGATCCCCTTTTCCTTATATGTCTTTAGCACAAAATGGGTGGAGGTGGAAAGAACGCCCTCGATAGTGGACAACCTCTGAGCCACAAAAAGTGCAATATCCTTAAAGTCCTTTCCCTTTACAGTAACAAAAAGGTCGTAAGAACCGGACATCAGGGAAACTGCCTCCACCTCATCATACATCATGACTGTTTTGGCAAGCTCATCAAAGCCGCAGTCACGCTTAGGGGTGACCTTTAGCATGATATATGCGATAACGGTATTCTTGTCTGCCAGATTTTCATTGAGTATGGCACTGTAGCCCTTGATGATACCCTCTTCCTCCAGCAGCTTTATTTCCTTTCTGATATCCTCTTCCGTAGTACCCAGCATTGCAGCAAGCTGCTTATCTGTAAATCTTGCATTCTGCTGTAATAGTTCAATAAGCTTTTCCTTCATAGTTATCTTCTCCTTAAAAATGTTCATGCTGCTGCGTGCAGCAGGGACTGAATATTAATATTTCAATCAGGTATTGAAAAATCATGTGATTTTCCAAATGCGTAATGCGCATTTCTCTAATGCGTAATTCGTAATGCGTAATGCGTAATCAAATGAGTGCCTGCGGCACAAATCTAAAAGCAAAGCGAAACGGTAATGCTTTCTCTGAAATGATGCTAATGTCAGAACTTATTATAATTTACTATTGTTAATTCAATATAGTGCAAGCAATAGCGTATCGCTTTGCTTTTAAATATTGTCGGCTTTGCCGACACCAATGATTACGCATTACGCATTACGAATTACGAATTACGAATTGCGCATTGGGAATAGTTCGCATTAAAGATCAAAGAAATGGGGTTCATGTTTTACATAGTAAGCGCCCTGTGTAAAGCCTGCCTTTACTGCCAGAGCCATTCCCTCTTCTATTCCTGCTCCCAGATCATGAGTAGAATGACTGTCCGAGCCAAAGGTAACGATCCTTCCTCCCATATCCTTATAAAGCTTCAAAAGCTCCAAGGTAGGAAATGTCCTGCCGTATTTCTGACGAAGACCCGATGTATTGATCTCGATACCCTTACGGTTTCTGATATTTTCACGGAATATCTCAGCAATAAGATTTTTATACAGTGAAAGATCAACAACAAAACCCTGTTCTCCCTCGATATAGCGTAAAGCATATGTAATATGTCCCAGCACATCGTAATTGTTCTGACGGCACAGTTCAAGTATCTCCTTGAAATTATCCTGCATAAGCTTGTGGATATCCTCCTTTGAATAATCAAGGAAGAAAAAATCCTGCTTGCCTTTAAGCTCGTGCATGGAACCAATTACAAAATCTATTCTGCTGTCATTGTAGATCCTATGGGTGATACCGTCATCTGCCGTGCCCTGTCCCAGCTCAACGCCGCAGATAAGAGTAAGCCGTTTACTGTATATATCCCGTGCCGCAAGTGTTTCCGCTACTGAATTTTCAAAAGCATATTCATAATTATACACATCATCCTCTGAAGGCTCTGCCACTCCGTAATGCACAGAAGGGTAAAACCGATTGACTTCACTGTGATCTGTTATTGCCATTGCTGTCATACCCAGCTTTATTGCAGCCTCACAGCGATCAATAACGCTGTCTTTTTCAGCATCGAAGGAATTTCGTGTATGTGTGTGACTGTCCGTAAACATCTGTCCTTGTCCTTTCATTTATTTGATTTAGCATATTTTATAATTATTATAACACATTTCTTGTAATAAATCAAGATTTACCACGAGCAGTTCCCGCACCGGCAGGATAAAGAAATTAAAATAGAATAAAAATCACGGCCGCACATGATGGATATTCATCCTGTACGGTCGTATAAGCTTTATATGTCACTCACTTCTCAGTGCTTCTACCGCATCACGTCTTGCCGCCATTCTTGAGGGGATAAATCCGCCCAGCATGGTAAGCAGTGTACTGATGGCAATAAGTATGGCTGAATGAGATATTTTAAGCTGTGCAACATCGACCAGGTCGGTCATGTTATAGATCACGCTGTTTATGGGGTATGTGAGTATCTTTGCAATGAGTATTCCCAGCACTCCCGAGCAGACTCCGAGTATAAATGTCTCAGCATTGAATACTCGTGTAATATCCTTCTTTCTTGCTCCCAGTGCCTTTAAAATACCTATTTCCTTGGTACGCTCCAGAACAGAGGTATATGTGAGGATAGCTATCATAATAAGGCTGACTATCAGATTAGTACCTGCAAAAGCAATAAGCACGATGGTGATACCGTCCATAATGCCATCGGACATACCTGATATCATACTTGCCATATCCGTGTAGATGATCTGTTCATCCTGATTTTTTCCTTCGTTGTACTTATCCAGATACTCCAGCATTTTATCCTTGCTGTTGAAATCCTTGGGATACACCTGTATTACAAAGGGTGATTCGTTTCCGCCCAGATAAGCAATAGTCTGCGCCCTTGTTGCCTCATCCATAGGCTGCATGGACATCACATTCTTGTCGGAAGCTATCTGTGCCTTGACTATTTCGGAATCCTTGGCATTCTGTATCACCTGCTGAGCCAGTTCATCATTATAAAGCACACCGCCCTGTGGTATCTTTGACATGGGTGAATCCTTGTCGGGACGGATTATACCGCAAATGCGAAGTGTCATGGTATCGGGAGAGGTGAACATTTTACCGTAGTCGGTACTATAGGTATAGATACCTGCTTCTGTTTTTGTATAAAAGTCATTGTTCATGACTATTCTCAGCTCTGTACCCACTATTTCATCAAAGTTAATCTCATCCTGCTTATCCACATCAAAGCCCAGCTCCTTCATAATGGAATTGGAAATGCGGTTTTTATTGTCCAGCAGCAGCACCATATCCGTTGAGGTATGGGGAAGCGCACCGGCAAGTATATTGTAATGCTCCTCCATAAGCTCATTCTTATTGTTTCCCATAGAGAGAGGATATGCGGTAAGACGCATTTTTGAGGGATTGACTGTTATATAATCGCTGCCGCTCTTTCTCAGCATATTGAAGTTTACAAGTCGGGTATAGGAAATACCCTTTATAAGAGAGCTGTCCATTTTGTCGATATAATCAAGGTAATCATCAGTGAATACATTTCTGTGCATCATATTTTCCTGCATGGAATCCACGGTATAGACCTTTTGGACATCGGGAAAATCCTCGTATTTATCGTCCTCATCCTTCATTTTCATAATAGTCTCCTGATCCAGATCCATGCTCTGCTGGGAGATTATTATAGGCATCTGCTGAAGAGTGTCCGCTTCAAACTTGTCTATCTGCATCTGAAAGCCTACCGAGAGGCTGAGTATCAGTGCAATGCCTATTATACCTATACTGGATGCGAAGGATGTAAGGAATGTCCTTCCCAGCTTTGTCTTTATATTGTTTGCAGAAAGCCTGAGAGCAGTAAGAAAGCTCATACTTGTCTTTTTCAGGCGGAAGTTACGAGCCTGGTCATGCCCGTCATATGGATCACTGTCAGATATGACCTTACCGTCACGGAAGCGGATTATTCTGTCTGCATACTTATTTGCAAGCTCCGGGTCATGAGTTACCATTATCACCAGCTTATCTCCGGCGACCTCCTTGATAAGCTCCATGATCTGTATTCCGGTCTCCGAATCCAGTGCGCCTGTAGGCTCGTCACACAGGAGTATATCCGGGTCATTGGCAAGAGCACGGGCGATAGCCACTCGCTGCATCTGACCGCCGGAAAGCTGGTTTGGCTTTTTATGCAGGTGATCTGAAAGCCCCACCTTTTCCAATACCTCCAGTGCTTTTTTATGCTTCTCCGCAGCAGATACGCCGCTGAGAGTCATACCCATCTCCACATTTGCCGTAATGCTCAGATGTCCTATCAGGTTATAGCTCTGAAACACAAAGCCGATGCTGTTGTTGCGGTAAGCATCCCAGTCACGGTCCTTGAAATCCTTTGTGGACTTGCCGTTTATAATGAGATCACCGCTGTCATATCTGTCCAGACCACCGATAATATTAAGACCGGTAGTCTTTCCCGAACCGCTGGTACCCAGAATAGCAGCAAATTCCTTTTCACGGAAGGTAAGTGACACCCCGTCCAGAGCGTGTATCTCCACTCCTCCCGTATTGTATATCTTGGTTATGTTTTTCAGTTCAAGCATATTTTCCTCCACATTGATTTTATACCATATATCATACCATATTGTGGAGTAAATTTCAAATATAAACGAAAATTTTCACCTGAATTTCACATAGACGCAAAAACATTCAAGCATCTTTTTACCCTGCCCTCTAATACATCATTATTTATAACTTAGACCTCGTAAGGCAACTTTAATGCGCCCTTAAATAATGCGTAATGCGTAATGCGTAATGCGTAATCATTGGTGTCGGCAGAGCCGACAATCTAATTTATAATTTTTAATTTGTAATTATGGTGTCGCCTGCGGCGATGTATTTAAATGCAAAGCGAAACGGTAAATGTTATCGTTGAAATAGTATTATAATCATAATTTGTAATTCTTATTTGGAATTTGCTTTTTGATTTGCTTCCGGATGGTTCTGTTTGATTTGTTAGTTTATGTTTCGGCATTTCTTATTCATATTGTTTATGGATGGTTCTGTTTTATTTGTTAGCATTTGTTTCAGCATTTCTTTGCTATTCGGCAAAGAAACGCTGGCAAAGAAAGCGAAAAAACTTTCTAAGAGAAAGTTTTA